>JAAWEX010000001.1 GCA_022794495.1 Lawsonibacter sp.
AGGAAGAAAAACCGCCAGCGCCCCCCAGTCCTCTTCCAAAAGAAAATCCCCAGTCCCAGAGGAAGGACCACTGTAAATATCCCGGCCAATGCCATGGCTGTCATCGTGGCTTGGGCCACCATCAGATTATGTTCCATGTTCTTCAGCTCCTTTCTGAGGACACCGTACACCATCCAGAAGGGGGAAGGTCAAGGGTTTTTTGAAATTTTTTAAGCTTCCAGTGGGGGGAAGGGACAGCCTGCGGCCGTCCCTACGAAATTTCTGTCACCGTCAGCCGCTCCCCCGCCACCCGGAATTTCACCTCCAGCCCGGCGAAGGCCATGCCGTAGACCCGGTCCGGGTCGTCCTGATACTGGGGGCGGGGGTCCTGGGCCAGCACGGCCAGCAGGGCGGCGCGCTTGTCCTCCGGGACGCGGTCCAGCAGCGCCGGAGAGCAGTCCACCGCCAGGTCGGCCCCCTTGGGCTGGGCGGCGAAGCCGCCCACCGCGTCCGGCTTACAGTCGGCGTAGGGCAGGTAGGGCTTCACATCGTAGATGGGGGTGCCGTCCAGCAGGTCGGCTCCGGCCACCACCAGAACGGGCCCCTGCGCCCGGTCCTGCCGGATTTCCAGCAGCCGGACGCAGGACAACCCCAGGGGGTTGGGCCGGAAGGGGGACCGGGTGGCGAACACCCCCAGCCGCACGTTCCCTCCCAGCCGGGGCGGCCGGACAGTGGGGGACCAGCCTTCCCGCCGGGCCTTGGAGAACTCCCAGATCAGCCAGACGTGGGAGAAGCCCTCCAGCCCCCGGAGGGCGCTGGGGTCCCGGTATTCAGGCTCGAAGACCACCTCGGCGGTGAGCTCCTCCACCAGGCCGCTCTGCCGGGGGATGCCGAATTTTTCGGAGAAGTCGCTGTGGATATGGGCGATTGGCTGTATATCCATAAAAAATCCCTCCTGGGCCTATTATAGGCCACAGGAGAGATTTTGTCCAATCAGCTTCTGAATATTAGGGTTTACAGCTTTGGAACTGCCAGTTGTGTCAGCCATCTCTGCAATTTTTTTGCCGGAAATCCGGTCAATGAATAATTTTCTCCGGTTTTACTGTGGATTGTGACTTTGGAAATGAAAAGTATGGAGCCAACGGTGAACCCCTTTACTTCGCTGATTGGAAGGTCCATGAGAACCGTACCAGACAGGTCCATGTGAAAACAGACGCGCTGGTCTGTGACATAGATTTTCCCCTGAAAGGGCTTTTGGGTCAGGCCCTGCTTCTGATAAAGGGACATGGGCCCCTTGCCAATCAGTGTTTCTCCGGCCTGTAATTGAAATTTTGCCATAGCTGTCGTCTCCTTTCTATTCCGCGGCTTAGCGGTACGGCTCATTATATAACATTTTGTTTTGCCGGTCAAGATAACAAAATGTTTTATCTATACTTTTTGTGTCTACCCTGATGTTGAAAGGAGCGGCGCAGAATGTATAGGCGGATACGTGACTTGAGGGAAGATCATGACCTGCTTCAAAAGGATCTGGCAAAATATCTGCAATGCAGCCAAGTGAGCTATTCCCACTATGAATTGGGAAAGCGGGATATTCCAACAGACGTGCTGATCAAATTGGCGGCGTTTTACCATACCAGCACAGACTATTTGCTGGGACTTACCGATGTGCGGAAACCCTATCCCAACATGAAATGACAGAAAAGGGGCCGCAAATATGAATTGCTTGTGTATTTGGGCCGGTTTATGGTAGGATGAGGGCAGAACAGAAGGACGGGGAGGAAAAATGAGAGGGGGCCGCACAGGCGGCCCCCTTCTCTATGGTATGATGATATTCTCCGAAATCTCGCACAGGGCCTGGGCGGCCTCTATGTCATACCGGCCGCTGCGGGCCAGGTCAGACAGGGAGATCACCCCCACCAGCTTCCCGTCCTCCACCACCGGCAGGCGGCGGACCTGGTGGAGGGCCATCAGCCGGGTGGCCTCCCGGCAGTCGTCCCCGGGGGTGACGGTGGCACAGGAGCGGGTCATGATATCACGCACCGGGGTCTGGGCCGGGTCCTCCTCGGCGGCCACGCACCGCAGGACGATGTCCCGGTCGGTGACCATCCCCCGCAGCCGGCGGTCCGGTGAGCACACGGGCAGCGCCCCCACGTTGTGCCGGCTGATGAGCCGGGCGGCCAGGGCCGCGGAGGAGCCGGGCTCCACCGTTACCGCGCCGGGGTTCATAAGTTCCTTCACCTGCATGGAAAACCACCCTTTCGGCCAAAATCGGTTTACCGCCAGTCTGCCCGGAAAAGCGGGGGACTATACCCCGGCGCGGGGGAGAAATTTGCATAAATTGGCAGTCTTTCCCCTTGCCAAAGGGGGCAAAGGGTGGTACAATAGCGTAAGATGTAAAGAAAACATAAAAATTGCATCGGAGAGGAAGTGGGACCTGAAATGGAAGGCCGAAGTTGCCAGACAGGCACAAAGGAGAGCTGCCACGAACAGGGGGCGGCGGACCGGGGCCGGAACGGGTCCCCGCCTCGCCGCCGGTAATCCAGAGGGACCAGCGTCCTTCTCCTTGTCACGTGCAGCCACAGGCCCGCCGCGCCCAAGAGGGGTACGGCGTGCCTGTGGCTTTTGTGCCTCGCGTTTGAGAAAGCGAGAGGAGGAGAACACAATGCACGATAACTACAACCTGGACCAGCTGATGGAGCTGGTTCAGGAGCGGAAATTCCGCGCCCTGCGGGAAATTCTAGTGGAAATGAACGAGGTGGACATCGCCGAATTTTTGGATGAGCTGGAGGTAAACCAGGAGATTTTGGTCTTCCGCCTGCTGCCAAAGGCCATGGCGGCGGAGGTCTTCGCCTATCTGGAGGAGGACCAGGAGAAGCTGATCGGCGCCCTCAGCGACAAGGAGCTGCGCGAGGTGCTGGACGAGCTGTATCTGGATGACACGGTGGACCTGATCGAGGACCTGCCCGCCAACCTGGTCAGCCGCATCCTGCGCAACACCGACGCCTCCACCCGCAGCCAGATCAACCAGCTGCTCAACTACCCCAAGGACTCCGCCGGCTCGCTGATGACCACCGAGTTTGTCTATCTCCACCCCAGCAACACGGTTGAGGAGTCCTTCGCCCGCATCCGGAAGGTGGGCCTGGACAAGGAGACGGTATATACCTGCTATGTCACCGCTAACCGGGTGCTTCAGGGCGTGGTAACGGTAAAACGGTTGCTCCTGTCCACCTACGAGACCAAAATCAGCGATATCATGGAGACCAACGTGGTGTCTGTCCCCACCCACGAGGACAAGGAGGAGGTCGCCCAGCTCTTCTCCAAGTACGACCTCACCGCCCTGCCCGTGGTGGACGGGGAGGACCGGCTGGTGGGCATCATCACCGTGGACGACGCCATGGACGTTATGGAGGAGGAGGCCACCGAGGACATCGAGAAGATGGCCGCCATCCTGCCCACCGACAAGCCATACTTCCAGACCGGCGTAGTGGAGACCTGGAAGCACCGCATCCCCTGGCTGCTGCTGCTGATGATCTCCGCCACCTTTACCGGCACCATTCTGGGCTTTTTCGAGGAGGCTCTGGCCGCCAACGCCGCCCTCACCCTGTTCATCCCTATGCTTATGGACACCGGAGGCAACTCCGGCGGACAGGCGTCAGTGACCATTATCCGCGCTATGTCCCTGGGGGATGTGGAGTTTGCCGACTGGCTGCGGGTAATCTGGAAGGAGCTGCGGGTATCTGTCCTGTGCGCCCTCACCCTGGGGGTGGTGGTCTTCGGCAAGGTGATGCTGCTGGACCGAAAGGATGCGACCGTGGCGTCGGTGGTAGCGCTGACCATCTTCTTTACCATCGTCATCGCCAAGCTCATCGGCTGCACCCTGCCTATGCTGGCCAAGCGCCTGGGCTTCGACCCCGCCGTCATGGCCTCCCCCTTTATCACCACCGTGGTGGACGCCCTGTCCCTGCTGGTCTACTTCGCCATCGCCACCCAGATTCTGGGACTATAAGCGACGCCCCCGGCCTGAAGCCGGGGGCGCTGTACTGTCAAAAAGCACCCCAGTGCAAAAAGCATACTCAAAAAGCTCTACCTCCTGGATTGCGCCGGCCTGTGCCTGCAAGTCCTGCATCTCCTCAAATTTCTTGTATTCTTCAGGGGACAACAGTGTTTCAAAATGAGTAACCATCTTGTCAATCTTATCGGTGAGCACAGCAAATTCGGGGTCGCGTATGCGTCTGCGCTCCCATGGGCTGATATTTCCATAATAAAGTTCGTGTATCATGGATTCCCTCATGGCCCATCCCCCTTTCTATTGCAGGGCCTTTCCAGAATATTTTCCACGTTTAAACCGTCCTTTCTTTTTTCCGATATTGCTTGAAAGGAAAGCTGACGCATGGTATAATATTTACGTCGCTTTTGCCTTTTGGCAATAGTCGGATGAGGAAGTGGCGTGTTTCTTTGATCGGTGGGCGCCACTTCCTTCTATTTCCCCTCGAGGTCGTCGTGTACCTTATGGACACCACGCCTGACTATTTCCGCCTTTGATACTTCGAGTTTTTTAGCACACTCGTCCAGCCTTTCGGCTGTTTCTTTATCAAGGCGGACTTTCAGGGAAATGTCTTTGGGATTATCGGTAGGACGACCCATTTTTTTACTCCCCAATATCATCACCTCACTTTTTGGGGTCGCTTATATTATAACTTACCGACGCCGTTAAGTCAAGGGGATTTGAGAAAAAAGACGGCCCCCGGCGTAAACCGGAGGCCGTTTCCGCTCACAGGTCATCCATATTCCGCAGGTAGGCCTCTGCGCCGTAGCGCAGGCAGCGGCGCAGGCGGTGTTCCCCCCGCTTGATGGTGCGGGAGACGGTGGACTTGTCCACCCCCATCGACTCCCCGATCTCCCGCATATTTTTCCCCTCGGCGTAGTACAGCAGCAGCACCTGGCGCTGCTTTTCCGTCACATCCTCCCGCAGGGCACGGATCAGGTTGCGCTTCAGGCGGCTGATCTCCTGGCTGTTGTCGGCGGCCATCTGGCGGGAGTACATGGCCATATCGGCGGCATAAAGCTTTCCCTTTCTATATCGTGTATTTGGCATTGCGGCGATACCCCCTGTCGTAGTAGCGCTCTGTCAAAACGGCCAGCTCGTTGGCCTCCCGCAGCATGGTGGACAGCATCCGGATGCGGTCCTGGAGCTGACAGCGCTTATCCGCGTTTTTTGTGCCCTCCAGCAGGTACTCCAGCTGGCAGATCCGCAGGTCCAGGGCGTGGGCGTGGGCCCGGTACTCCAGCGACAGCTCAGCTAACGTCATAGCAATCCTCCTTATCCTTATCTCTCAAACACCGGGCGCACAGAAGCCTTCCGTGTCTGCTTCCGCCCCGGTCGAAACTGTACTGCTCTTCGCCGCACCGGGCACAGAGCCAGCCTGGACGCTGCCTCTGTATGTCCCAAAGGGGCGGAGCGAAAAAAATTTTCTTTTCTACTTGACATACCTCACTTTCTTTGTTATAATAGCGTTCGCTGTTGGTGGACAGCCGCCATGTGCTGGTGTAGCTCAGCCGGTAGAGCAGCTGATTTGTAATCAGCAGGTCGGGGGTTCGAATCCGTCCACCAGCTCCACATCGACACAAGCGCTGGATCGCTCGCTTCCGTGCAGGCACGAGAGCTCGTTCCCTTCGCTGTGTCTCCTTTCCAAATCGAACCCGCTTCGCTGGACTTCGGTTTGGGGCCGCCCCGCAGGCGGCCATACAATCGCATACGGAGGAGTTCCCGAGTGGCCAAAGGGGGCAGACTGTAAATCTGTTGCGTTTTGCTTCGGTGGTTCGAATCCACCCTCCTCCACCAGCTTGGAGTAAAGATTGCTTTACTCCAAGTTTTTTATTTTCAGGCACTTTTTTCCACCAGTTAAGAGCACAAAGGAATAGAACGTATGTCCCATTTCCTTTGTATATCATACATTTGTTCTACCACCTTGTCAACCGCTTTTGCCGAGCATTTTGCGCGGCAAAGACCGAAATAAGGGACTTTTATCACCCTGGCTTTCAAGGCCGAGACCCACTGACCCACACGGAAAAATGTCTGAAAACGCCACAAGCGCGCCGGATACAGAATCCAGCGCGCTTGTGGCGTTTCCTTACAGCCAGGATGAGGATGTCCACCGATATTCCTTATTCATGCCCTGAGCAGCCAGGACCGCCCACATAGTCGGAAATCATGTCCAGGCGGTAAGCCTCCATGGCCTCCACCGCCTGCTCCACCGTCATCCCGGCAGCCAGATACCGGGTAACGCCCGCCTGCGCGATGGTCTCAAAAAAATCGGCGTCATGGACCGGGCCGCACAGCAGGGCCTCACACTGGGTGTCAACGATATGCCGGGCCAGGTCATCCGTAACGTAACGGGCCGGGGCGCCGGTCTCCAGATCAAAAATCATCACGCCCTTTGCCTCCTCCATCGTATCGGGAATCAGGGCAGATCTGTCATTTTTGTCAGCAGCGGCAGCAATCATCATAGTCATTTCCTCCTATTCTTCAAACAACAATATGTCCCGCGGCGCAATGGCGGCGGTGAACTCCTCTTTTTCCTCCAGGGCCCGCCAGGCCGCCTTGTCCAGCTCCATCCGCAGAGGAGGGGCGTCCCGGGCAGCCCCCCGGGGGGACAGCGTCTGTAAAGTTTTTGCAGCCGGACAGCCGGGCGGCGGCCTCGGTACCTGGGGTGTGGAAGAGCTGGGACAGGTCCTGGACCGGACAGGACTGCCCCCGGTCGATGACGCACACCCGCTGGCAGCTGCGGAACACCTCCCCCCGGTCGTGGGACACCCAGAGGACCGTGCCGGGGAACTGGTCCAGCGTCTCCATCAGCTCCAGCTCCAGCTGGTACTTGAGATAGCTGTCCAAAGCGGAAAAGGGCTCGTCCAGCAGCAGGGTCCGGGGATCCGAGGCCAGAATCCGGGCCAGAGCCGCCCGCTGCTGCTGGCCTCCGGACAGCTGGCCCGGCCGCTGGTCCGCCACCCGCTCCAGCTGAAAACGGCGGAGCAGTTCAGAGGATACCCGCTCCCGCTTCCCCCGGTCCCGAACGGCGGCGGCGATGTTCTGGGCCACCGTCATGTTGGGAAACAGGGCGTACTGCTGGAACAGGTAGCCTACCCGGCGGCGCTGGGGAGGCAGGCTGATTTTGGCGGCACTGTCAAAGAGTGTAATGCCGTCCAGAACAATCTTCCCCCCGTCCGGCGTCATGATCCCGGCAATGCACCGCAGAGTCACCGACTTGCCGCAGCCCGAGGCTCCCAGAAGAGCCAGACGCTCCTCCTCCGCCTCAAACTGAATCTGAAGGCGGAACCCGCCCAGCTGTTTTTGAATGTCTACCGATAGGGCCATATTCTCACCTCCCCGCCCTCTGCCGGGTCTCCAGCAGGTTGATAGCCAGCAGAAAGACGGCGGAGAGGGCGATGTTGGCCAGCACCCACCCCAGGGCCCCGGCGTCGTCCCCGGTGCGCCACAGCTGGTAGACCGTGGTGGAGATGGTGTCGGTGCGGCCCGGGGTATAGCCCGCCACCATGGAGGTGGCGCCGTACTCCCCCAGGGCCCGGGCAAAGGCCAGCACTGTCCCGCCCAGGATGCCCTGCTTGCAGCAGGGCATCTGCACCCGCCAGAACACCCAGGTATTGGACCGGCCCAGGGTCCGGCCGGCGTCGGCCAGGTTTTGGTCAAAGCTCTCAAAGGCCCCCCGGGCGGTGCGGTACATCAGGGGAAAGGCCACCACTACGGTGGCGAAGATGGCCGACTGCCAGGTCATGACCAGCCGCAGGCCGAACACGCTCTGCACCCAGGCTCCCAGAGGACGCTTAGGTCCCAGCAGGAGCAGCAGCAGCCAGCCCACCACCGTGGGGGGCAGCACCAGGGGCAGGGTGAGGACCACATCCAAAGCCCCCTTGACCGCTCGTGGCAGCCTGGCGGTCCAGTGGGCGGCGGCAATGCCCAGAAAAAACACCACCACGGTGGAAATGGCCGCGATGCGCAGGGAGTTCAGCAGCGGATACCAGTCCATAAGTACCTCCTGTAGGGGGCGGCCTCCGGGCCGCCCCGAGTTGTTCCCTTGCTGTCGCGGGGCGGCGCAGAGACCGCCCCCTACAGCTAGCCCAACGGGGTAAAGCCCACATTCTCAAAAATTTTGGCGGAGCTCTCCTTCTGGAGGAAGACCAGGAATGCCTTGGCTTCGACTGGGTGCTTACTGTCCTTCAGCACGGCGGCGGGATAGATCACCTGGCCGCACATCTCGGCGGCAGCGGTGTCCACCACGGTCAGCTTGGCGGAGGCGGCGTCGGTACCGTAGATGATGCCGCAGTCCACGGCGGCCTCGGACACCTGGGTGGTGACCTCTTTCACATTGGAGCCGTAGGTCAAGGTTCCGGCGGCGGCCAGGGCCTGCTCGTCCAGCTCATAGAATTCGAAAATCTTTTGGGTGTACTGGCTCACCGGGACGTCGCTGTTGCCCATGGACAGCAGAACGGGGATATCCTTCTCGGTTACGATGTGGCCCTTGCGAAACCGGGCATCCTTGTACTGGTCCTTGATGATCTGGGTCATGTCGTGGCAGGGGACGTGGCCTATGGCGTCCTCAGTACGGATCAGCTTCATCATAACACCTCATTTTTTCTTGGGAAATGGGTCAGCCTCCCGCCCGCTCCTGAATGAGCTGGGCGGCGATGGACACGGCAATCTCCGCCGGGGTCTCCGCTTTAATGTCCAGACCGATGGGGGTAGTAATCCGGGCCAGGTCGGCGTCGGCATAGCCCATCTCCTTCAGCCCGGCAAATACCGCCGCCGTCTTTTTTCGGCTGCCGATTACGCCGATATATTTGGCCGGCGTCTTCAGCACATGGGCCTGAACCGTCAGGTCGTCCTTGTGGCCCCGGGTCATAACGGCCACGCAGTCCTCGGCTGTAATATCCTGATAGGCGGCGGGATCGTCGTTTTGGATCAGCCGGGTCTCCTCTACGCCGGGGAAGAGCTCAGGCCGGCAGAAGTCCTCCCGGTCCTCCAGCACTACACACCGGAAGTCCACCGCCGCCAGGGCGGGGACCAGAGCCTGGGCCACATGCCCGCCGCCGAAGATGAACACCCGCCCGGCCTCCACCAGCGGGATATCGGCGGGCGAGACCAGCACCCGCCGGGTCTCTCCCTCCAGCCGCTCCAGACCCAGAACCAGGGAATCCAGCATCTGGGTGCTGTAGTAGCGCTCGTTTCGGATAAAGCGGATATTCAGGCCCTCCAGATGGCGCTCCAGCGCCTCTCCCCGATAGCCGGTAACCACCAGGATGGGGTCAGCCCCCGCCCGGCGCATCATGTCCGCTACCCGGCGGATCATGGTCTGCCCGTCCACCGGGAGCATGGGCTTGAAAGCCCCCATCCGGGATGAGACCCCGGCGGCCAAAATCAGGCCTGCCAGCTGTGTCATATTGTTTCCCTCCCGATCTAAGCGATGTCCAGCCCCAGCTGCTCCGCCGCCTGCAGGGCCCGATGGTAGCGCCGCTCCCAGGCCGCCAAAGCCTTGGGGGTTCTGCACAGAGAACGCTTCGCCCCAAAGCGCTGATGCAGGCTGACCGTCCGCTCCCCCTGCACCAGCTTGTCGGCCAAATAGAGCAGGGCGGCCTCCACCCCGGCCTCCTCGGGCAGGTCGTGGTGGACGCAGATGACCTCTCCCAGCACAGGCCAGCCCTCCTTGACCATGAGCTCGCCGCAGGCGTGGGCGTGGTCCGGCCAGTCCCGGACCAGGTCGTGAAACAGGCAGGCGGCACAGCCACCCCCGGTTGACGCCTCCGTGCGCCACCACGGCGATATCCCCCTCAGATTGGGCAAGGATATCTCGAACCGCCCCCGCCATCCGTCCCCCGGCCTGAGCAAAGCTCTCCCCGCCGGGGGGCGGGTAAGTCCCGAGCTTCTGCCCCCGCCGGGCGTACTCCGCCGGCCAGCGCCTTTTGATTTCCTCAAAGGTCAGGCCGGTCCAGGCGCCGGTATCCATCTCGGCCAGGCCGCTGTCAGGATAGACCGGAACACGCTCCTCCGCCAGAATATGGGAGGTCTGGACACAGCGCAGAGCCGGGCTTGTATAGACGGCGGCAATGGATTTCTCCCTGGCCCAGTCCCTCAGCGCCCCGGCCTGCCGCCGTCCCGCCTCAGACAGTGGAGCATCTTCGGCGTAGCCGCAGGTGTGCGTCTCTCGGACCTGGGGTTGTCCGTGGCGGATCAGATACAGGGTTCGCACATCGGCTTTCTCCTCTCACACTCCCGTTTTTCGGGAAATACACAGGGAATAACCCGGCTTCACGCCCCGGGGCCAGTCCGGGCTGCGGAGAATATCCGGCAGGCCGCAGTCCCGGCCCGACAGCACGGCGCCCGCCCACAGAGAGGTCAGCGCGGGGGTGTGATCCTCAAAGAGAACCGGCTCCAGGCCGGCCTGTCTGAGCCGGCCCTCCAGGCCCTCCCGGCTGTCCAGCCGGCCCAAGAGGGTGTGGGCGTCCCCGCCCTTCCGGGCATACAGGTCAGAGAGGACCAGACCTCCCCCCGGCTTCAGGACCCGGGCGCACTCCCCCAAAGCATCCTCCGGCCTCTCCATCTGGGACAGAGCGCACTCGATCAGCACCCCGTCAAAGGTTCCCGCCGGAGTGGAGACCGCAGAGGGGGTGGTCGCAGGCGGAAGGGACCAGGCTCTCCCGGGGGATGAGACCCCCGGTCTGGCCCACGATGTCGTCCAGCAGCTGGCCCATGGTGTACCGCTCCCCATCCCCGGGGAGGGCGGGCACCCGGCCAAAGTAGCTCACCGGCTGGAAGTGCACCCCCCGGACAGTGGGGCTCCAGGCCAGACCGAAGCGGATGATATCCCCGACCTGGTCCGTGTTCACCCCGGGTACCAGGGTGGGCACCAGGACCACTCCTACGCTTTCCTCCGCGCAGGCCATGACAGCCGCCCCCTTGGCGCCCAGCAGCTCCCGGCCCCGGAGGGCGCGGTACACCGCTTCCGTTATCCCGTCGAACTGTAAAAACACAATATCCAGCCCCGCCCGGGCCAGCGCGTGGAGATACGCGGGGTCCTCCGCCAGCCGCAGGCCGTTGGTGTTCAGCTGAACATAGGGACACCCGGCTTTCTTGGCGTGGGTCACGATTTCCGGCAGGTCATCCCGCAGGGTGGGCTCTCCGCCGCTGAGCTGGAGCAGGGTGCCGCCGGTCTGTCGAACCATATCGTCAATCCAGCCCTTCACCCGCTCCAGAGGCGGGTCTTGCGTCTGGCTGTTGTCCGCGAAGCAGAAGCGGCAGCGCAGGTCACACCGGTCGGTGACCTCCAGAAGGGTGCAGCAGGTGTTTCGCAGGTGCTTCCCGCACAGGCCGCAGTCCTCCAGACAGCGCAGGCCCTCCTCCGCCCCGATCTCCTCCCGGGGGCCGGTCCAGTCCTCCAAGGCCTCGCTCCCCTGCCAGACCAGAGCGGAGAACGCCCCGTGCTCCGGGCAGGTCTTTTCCAGATAGCAGCGGCCCTCCCGCTCCACCCGCACCGCAGGGACGCGCTTCAGGCAGACAGGACAGACACTGGTGGTTTTGTGCACATCAAACACTCCTCTCCAACAGGCTCCGCTTCTGCATCCCGGTTCCGGCAAATCCGGTAAGGGCTTGGGCACAGACGCGCTCCGGGACAGGACCTCCCGCCTCCGCCAGCGCGCGGCGGGCATATTCCGGGTCTGGGGGAGTCACCCCATACAGAGTGAGCGCCCCCTCTTTCAGGGTGTAGTCCACCACCCCCGGGCAGGCCAGCAGCACGCCGTCCAGCGCCCACAGCCGGCCCTTTCCTGCCAGCCGGCCGCCCTGGGGGAGCATCCGCCGGACAAAGCTGCCGCAGGGACAGGGCCCGGGCAGGAGTCTCCCCATGTCGCCGGTCCGGTAGCGGAGGAAGGGCATGGCCCGCCGGTCCAGGGTGGTGAACACGAGCTCCCCCATGCCGTGGGCGAAGAAGTCCACCGTCCGCTCCTGGTCCTCCCGGCGGAAAAATATCCGCTTGGGGGAGGCCGTGGTGCCGGAAGTCTTAAGCGTTACAACGCGCTCCACCTCGGCCCCGCCGCAGCACAGCCAGCGCTGAGGGTCGGCCCGGAGCTGGTCCGCCGTGGTAAACGGAATACGGGCCAGATCCTCCCGGGTACAGATGTCCTCCGGTCGGACCGCTCTCAGGTGCTCCCTATAGAATGCTGATCCATTTTTTTCAAAAGCTCCGGTGAGATGAGCAGGGGAGCCCCGGTATGTGCGTTCTCCATAGATGGCGCCTCCTCCGGTTTATAGCGCAGCAAAAGCTGCCGTTTCAGCCAGCGGCGGCTGTCCCGGCTCTGGGTAGCGGTGGGGACGGGGTCGTCCCACAGCCCGCCCTCCCTTTCCGGGAAAATGGCCCGCAGCAGGTGGGCCGCCGCCTTGCCCCTCCGGGCGAACACGTCCCTGCAGTTGGCGCAGTAAACCAGATAGGGCAGAGGACTGGCCTCAATCCGGTTTTGGGCCACCCCCTGGGCATATTTGGGGTTGGCAATCTCCACCTGCCCGCCCCAGCCGCAGCACTGGGCGTACTCCCCCTCCAGGGGAAGGGCATCCAAATGAAAACCAGCCTTTCGGGCCAAAGACCGAACAGCCCTCTGAGTCTCCGGGAAATCCCGGCTGGGGCAGGGGTCAAATACCGCGGCGGTCTGCCCCGCGCCGGATCGGAAGACAGGCAGGTCCCAGCTGTCCAGCAGCTCATAGAGGGACATCCCCTCCGCCCGGGGCAGGTGACGGGCCAGCTCCTGGCGGCAGTTGAGGCAGGCGAACACCACTGTGGGCCGTCCCAGGTCCTCCCAGACCCGTGCGAACTCTTCCACGGTCTCGCTGTGGAGCTTTTCCTCCCCCGCCCACTCCGCCGGCGCACCGCAGCAGCCCAGATAGAGGGCCGATTCAGGCTCATGCTCCAGGAGGGTGCGGAAGCTGTCCAGAACCAGCCGAGGGTCAGAGCCCCCCAGGCGGCATCCGGGGAAAAACAGATATTTGGGGTTCCCGTTCCCGTCAGGGTCCAGCAACAGGGAAGCCTCCCCATTGGAAAACTCCATGTCCCGCAGCCAGAACTCGTGGTAGGCCCAGGGCATGGCCTCCTCCTCCACCATCCGCCGGTGGCTGTCCAACAGATAGGTACCGGTGTCCAGAGAGACGGGGCACACCTCCTTGCACAGCCCGCAGTGGTTGCAGGTGGCGATGAAGCGGGTGGCCAGCCGGGCCTTTCGGGACAGGCTCACCGGCTCAATGGTGGTCTGGACCTCCTCCTCCACCCGCTTGGGATACTTGTGGTAGCTGCGCATCAGGTCGCAGTATTTGACGCAGGCGTCGCACTGGCACTGTTGGCACCGGCCCGCCTCGGCGGCGGCCTCCTCCCTGGTGAGAATGTCCTCCCCCGCCCGGCGGGCGGGGGGCGTATAGGGCAGCAGCGCCGGGTCCGGGTGGAAGCGGGTGGAGAAATCCCGAAAGGGTTCGTTCATCCCGCCCACTTTTAAATACCGCTCGATGGCCTTGGCGGCAAGCAGCCCGTCAGCAATGGCCTCCATCACGGTCCGGCCCGCCAGTTCTCCGCCCAGGAATACGCCGTCCCGCCGGGAGGCGCAGGCCCCCCTGCCGGACAGCTCCAGTCCAAAGCAGTCCCCTCCTGCCCCGGTGGACACATAGACCGCGTCCGCCTGGACTTGAGCCAAATCCGTGACTCTCTGCCCGAGGCGGAAGTCCACCTTTTCATACATGAACTGGCGCTCCAGCTCAGGCATAAATACCTCCTCTGGCAGGAGAGACCATAGGGAGCCGCCTACTCGTTCTTCTTTCTCGAAGATAACAACCTCGTACTTTTTTGAGGCCAGGCGCAGAGCGCAGGCCAAGGCGCCGGGACCCGCCCCGATCACAGCGATCTTGTTGGGCCTCCTGGGCAGATTATAGCTGTTGGGCTTGATATTGGGGGCGTGGGCAATAGCTGCCGCCTCCAGGTCCCGCAGGGCGACGGCCCCTCCCCTGGCGGAGAAGACGCAGGCCGCCTGGCAGGGCTGGGTACACAGCCGGCTGACAATGCCGGGAAAGGCCACCGTGTCCCGGTAGAGCCGAAAGGCGGCGCTGAAAGCCCCCCGCTTCATATGTCCGATGAACGCCCGGATGTCCAAGCCGAAGGGGCAGACCGAGGCACAGGGAGGCGGATCGTCCTGCATACAGGTCCGGGCCAGCTGGGCACGGAAGTCACTCATAGGGATACCTCCTGAGTAGAAAGAGAAAGCAGGGCGCGGCGCGCCGCCGCGCCCTGCATAAAAGGCCCGCAGGAAAAGCTTAGAAGGGCTTGGCGGCGTTCTTGTCGTCCAGGGGCTCATAGAAGCTGTCACCGCCGAATTTGACGGGGTGCTCCTTGATGTCCGCCAGACGCTCGTACATATCGTCGCCCAGGAAGTACTTTTCCGGCTGGAAGGGCGCTTCGCCGGCGGCGATGGCGTCCATGCCGGCCTTGATCTTGTCGGGGGAGGCGGGCAGCTCGTACACGCGCACGCCGCAGGCCCGCTTGATGCCGTTGATGACGGCCATATGGCCGGAGGCCTGGAAGGCCTCGGAGGAGCCAGAGGAGCCGAAGGGGCCGATTTCGTCGGGCCGGTCGATAAGAATCACGTTGATATCGTCGGGGGTGTCGGTGCAGTAGGGCACGCCGGACCGGGCGATGTTGCCGTGAATCTTCACGTCGTCATAGTTCTCGGTGAGGGCGAAGCCGATGGAGTGGGAGATGCCGCCGTAGGCCTGGCCCAGAACAGCCGCGATGTTGCCCGGCTTGCCCACATCGGTGACGCAGGCGAAGCGGACACAGCTGGCCTTGCCGGTCTTGACGTCCACCTCTACCTCGGCGATATTGAAGCAGTAGGTGTAGGAGGGATTGGGGTTGCCCACGCCGGTGTTGGGGTCCATACGGCAAAGCTTCTTGCCCCGGGGGGCGGCGGTGGTGCAGGAGTAGGTGCCGTGGTAGCGGGTGGGCAGGCCCTCGGCCACCATCTCGTCATAGGTGCGGTAGGTGCCGTCGGGCTTACGCATGGCGTCCAGCAGCTTATTGGCCGCGTCGATGGTGGCGTTGCCGCTCATGAAATGGGTGCGGCTGGCGCCGGACATGCCGGAGTCGGGACACAGCTTGGTGTCGTTCTGCACCAGCCGGACCTGCTCAGGCTTGATGCCCAGGGGCTTCAGGGCCTCCAGCGTGAGCATCAGGGAGCCGATGTCGCCGCCCTGGCCAAGCTCCTGATAGGTGTCGTACTTGGTGATGGTGCCGTCCGGGTTGAGCTCCAGGTCGGCGTGGGCCTCGTCGGTGGCCCCCTCGGTGACGTTGAAGCCGCCCCAGGCCACGCCCACGCCCCGGAGCTTTTCGGGAGTGGAGGTCTTCTTCGCGTGCTCCACCATCTCCTCATAGACGGGCTTGGCCTTGATCATGATCTCCTCCATGGGGTACTGGGGGTAGTCGTAGCTGGCGGTGGTGGTGTCCCCCTCGCGGGCGATATTGCGCCAGCGGATCTCAAAGGGGTCCAGCCCCAGCTTCTCGGCCATCAGATCCATCATGGACTCGGAGTGGGTGTAGGCCTGGGGGGAGCCGTAGGAGCGGTAGGCGGTGGCAAAGTTGTGGTTGGTGTTGGCAATGCGGCCCAGAGCGGCCACATGGGGCACGTTGTAGGGGAAGTAGACGTGGCGGACCACCTTGGTAATCAGGTCGTCGCCGTAGTCATACAGGCCGCAGACCTTGGCCAGAGCGGTGGGGCGCACCAGGGGCTTGCCATAGTACTCGCCGTCCTTGGGAACCTTGACCGAGATGTCCTCAATCGCGGCCTCGCCCCGCATAACCTTGGCGGCGGCCATCACGGCGTCGATAATCTGCTTGTAGCCGGTGCAGCGGCAGACGTTGCGGTGCTTGGTGAACCACTCCCGGGCCTCCTGGCGGGTGGGGTTGGGGTTGCTCATCAGCAGAGCGTAAGTAGAGACAATGAAGCCAGGGGTGCAGAAGCCGCACTGCACCGCGCCGCAGTTCATCCAGGCGATCTGGATGGGGTGGGGATTCTGGGGCGTGCCGATGCCCTCGATGGTGATAACCGTGCTGTACTCCTTGATGGCCCGAACCTTGCGGGTGCAGGAGCGGACCAGCTCGCCGTTGGTAATCACAGAGCAGGAGCCGCACACGCCGGTGCCGCAGCCCACCTTTGTCCCTGTCAGGCCGATACGGCGCAGAATGTCAGACAGCGTGTCCACCTCCGGGTCACAGGAGAAAACGCGGTCCACACCGTTGATATTCAGCCACATTTTTCTAAGGTTCATGGTGCTGTCCTCCTCGAATCAAGAATAAAGAAATGATTTCTCAGCTCTCGTCCTTGTAGTATAGATGAAAATTTTCCTTTCGGCAATGCAGAAAAACAACAAAAAAAGAACAAACAAACAATGTATTAGCAATATTTTTATATCTATATATTTTTAATTATTCTGTAAATATATAAAATTTTTTCCAAAAATTCATATATGGCAAATCGAAAATAACGACAGCCAGGTTTTAATAAATTAATTTTCATTCATTATAGCTAAACCTGTCATTAACTATCATATAATTCATATTTTTCGTTGATATTTCATATTTTTTCAACTATAATACGCTTATTCTATTTCTTCATATGAAAAATGAGGAAAACTTCATGGCGTTAGATGAAAAAATCGCGGAGCTGCTGTCGCAGAAATTTCACTGCTCCCAGATCATGATGCAGATCGGGCTGGACGCGCTGGATTTGGACGAGCCCAACCTGGTCAAGGCCATGACCGGGCTGGCCGGCGGACTGGGAGGCTGCGGAAAAAACTGCGGCGCACTCACAGGCGGCGTGTGCATGATTAGTCTCTTTGCCGGCCGGGGTGCCGCAGAAGGGGAGGCCGGCCCGGAGTTTGAGACTATGGTCTCCGAATTTTTATTATGGTTTGAGGAGACCTATGGCAGCGCGGACTGCGGTGACATTATCCAGGGAGACAAGGACAATATCTCCTCCACCTGCCCCCAGCTGATCTGTGCTACCTGCCGGAAAGCACTGGAGCTCCTGCAAAGCTATGGTTTCCCTGTAGAGAAGGTGTTGGAATAATCTCCCATCTTTGCCGGCTTATGGTGCTGCTCAATGCTATCCCAGATGAGATCAATGCGAGGAAGCCAAAATAAGCAATATCTGTGCGAGGTCTTTTTTATAGACAGAGATGTAATTCAGCATTGAGATATTCAATCAAAAGCCGATTGCTCCCACCACGGTAGAAATCATGGCATTCTTGCAAAATCAGCTGCCGCCCTGGCCGCAGCAGGAAAACCCGGCGGGGAAACGGCGGGACAAAGAGAGCTAAGCGGAAGCTTATTCCGAACAAAAAGCACCCAAAAGTGCCGAAAACGGCTCCTTGGGTGCTTTTGATACACTTTGTAATCAGCAGGTCGGAGGTTCGAATCCGCCCTCCTCCACGCCGCGGCGGCGTGGAAGCCCAGAAAAAACAGCTCCCCGGCCTTTAGGCGGGGAGCTTGCTTGTAATCACAGGCTTAGAAATACTTCTTCACGCCCTCGGGAGCCAGGGACTCATCGTCGCTGATGGTAATGGTAAACTTGATGTTGTGCCGCTCCGCGAACTTGTTCAGCCAATCCAGGAACAGCTCGGTCTCGTTGTTGCACTCGCCGCCCACAATCTTGGTGAGGCTGTCGATAAAAATGTGGGTGATATCGTAGTTGCCCGCATACATGCCGCTGATAAAGCCTTTCAGAGCGGTATAGCCGGCGATATCATACTCGCTGGCCTCTACCAGGCGGATGTGGTAATGGATATCGAAGGTCAGTTTGTTGCCCTTTTCAATGCAGACTACATTGCCATGCTCGGTCTGGACCGCGTTGTTGATCATTTCGATTACATGCTTAGTCTTGCCAGAGCCCTTCTTGCCCATGATAACACGAATCATGTGTATCACTCCTTATCATTTTGACATTGGGGTGAACGCCCTCTGTTTACCTATACTCTACCATATCCCGGCTCCTTTTTCAACTAAAATAATTGTGAATTTTTTGGGGCGTGGAAAATGGCCGGACATCCCCCCATTGATTGCCGCACCGTGTCCAGACAGCAATCCAGCTGCTTTCGGAGGATTTTGTCGGAATCGGACAGATATTCGCAGATCGCGTCTAACCCATCCACATCGGGGTCCACCGCCTGGTCCAGCCCTCTGGAAATCAGAAACACCGCGTGGATACCCCTGGAGATTCGGTTCACTGTCACATCCAAATCAAGTAATTGTTCCTGTAACGTCATGATTTCCTCCTTGATTTTTCCCCGGAGGTATGGCATAATCAGATTTGTCATTCCTCCGGGGATGGTGTTTTAGAGTGTTGGCGGCTTTGCTAGGGGTGCCAGCACTCTATTTTTTCATGTCCTGCTCCACAAGATCAATTCCCTTTTCAATTACCTGTGTTCGGGATACACCAAGCGTATCTGCGCAGCGCTGCAATTTGGCCGCTGTCTCTTTGGTCAACCGCAGTCCAAGATTGACGCTTTTGGTAATCTCCTTGTGGGGCCGGCCTGTACGCGGAGACATTCCATCACCTCACTTCTTGCTCCAGCAATAATTATAATCTTGCTCGGGCAAAAAGTCAAGAGGAAATCTGAAAAAAGAAGTAACCGCCCTCGCGTCCAACCAAGGCGGTTACTTCTTTTTGGGTAACTAAGTTTTGGGGACTAACCGTCTGCCGGCAGCGCCCTTTCTATATTATTAGTATAGTCGCATGGTTTGGTTTTGTCAATACCCTGTTCCCTCGGGGAGTATCCTTTTCGCAGATTTTAATGTAGGGGCCGCCGCCCTCGGCGGCCCGCCAAAACGCAATGTCTCCCCTAGTTTCGGGCCGCCCAGGGTGGCGGCCCCTACGGCCGGTCTCCGGATAAAATGCGCGGTTGGGGCACTCCCTTCCCTCGGATTACAGCTTAGCCAGCAGCTCTTTGCGCAGGTCCTCGTAGCCGGGCTTGCCCAGCAGGGCAAACATGTTCTTCTTGTAGGCCTCCACGCCGGGCTGGTTGAAGGGGTTGACCTCCAACAGGTGGCCGGACAGGCCGCAGACGTACTCGAAGAAGTAGATCAGGTAGCCCACGCTCTTCTCGCTGATCTGGGGCAGCTCAATAAGCACATTGGGCACGCCGCCATCTACGTGGGCCAGGATGGTGCCCCGCATGGCCTGCTCGGCCACAAAGGACAGAGGCTTGCCGGACAGGAAGTTCAGGCCGTCCACATTGGCGGGGTCGTCGGGGATCATATACTCACCGTCGGGCTCAAACTTCACCACGGTCTCGAACATCAGGCGCTCGCCGTCCTGGATGTACTGGCCCATGGAGTGCAGATCGGCAGTGAATTCCACGCTGGCGGGGAACAGGCCCTTGCCGTCCTTGCCCTCGCTCTCGCCGTAGAGCTGCTTCCACCACTCGGCGAAGAAGCGGAATTTGGGCTCATAGCCGGCCAGCACCTCGATGCTCTTTCCGGCCTGATACAGACCGTGGCGGGCGGCGGCATACTGCCAAGCGGGGTTATCCAGGCCGGGGACGGTGAGCTCCTCCATCGCCTGGCGGGCGCCGCCCATCAGGGCGTCGATATCCACTCCGGCAACGGCGATGGGCAGCAGGCCCACAGCAGTGAGGACGGAGAACCGGCCGCCTACATCGTCGGGGACCACAAACTCCTCGTAGCCCTCAGCGTCAGCCAGGCCCTTCAGGGCTCCGCGGGCCTTGTCGGTGGTGGCGTAGATGCGCTCCTTCGCCCCCTCCTTGCCGTATTTCTTCTCCAGCAGCTCCTTGAAGATGCGGAAGGAGACGGCGGGCTCGGTGGTGGTGCCCGACTTGGAGATGACATTCACCGAGAAGTCCCGGTCGCCGATGAGCTCCAGCAGCTCCAGCAGCGCGCCGGTGGACAGGCCGTTGCCGGCGAAGAAGACATCGGGGGTGTCCTTCTTTTTCAGGTTGTAGTTGTTGGACTTGATTACCTCAATCACCGCCCGGGCGCCCAGGTAGGAGCCGCCAATGCCAATTACCACCAGCACTTGGGATTGCTGCTGGATCTTCTTGGCCGCCGCCTGGATGCGGGCAAACTCCTCCTTGTCGTAGTCACGGGGCAGGAATACCCAGCCGGTGAAGTCGCCGCCGGGGCCGGTGTGGGCGGCCACCATCTCCGCCGCCTTGGCCAGCCTGTCCTGCCTGGAGGTAAGATAGTCCTCCGGGATAAAGCCGTTGAGTTTGGAAAGGTCGAGTTTTAACATGGGATCATTCCTCCTGTGAAAGAATGGGTTCGTACCTGCTTTTATTATATCACACCCTAAGCCAATTTTCACCGTAAATTCATAATTTTGTAAGCCAGAAGAATTTTTATCTGGATCCAGAAAAAAATTGATTTTTACTATTGACAAACCCCCCTCGCGTTAGTATAATAATTTTTGCTGTTTGGACGATTAGCTCAGCTGGTAGAGCATCCGCTTGACGTGCGGGAGGTCACAGGTTCAAGTCCTGTATCGTCCACCATAAAAACCGCTCTTTTCGAGAGAAAAGAGCGGCTTTTTCTAACTTTTTTGCTTGTTTTATGTGACAGCATACGCTCTTGCGTAATTGTTAGGGTAGCAGAGATACCAAAATCAGCACCATGCCAATGGCAGGCAGGGTGCTGATTTTGCTTTAATTTTCCCCTTTGAATGGTGTTCAATGGCGATGCCTTCCATATAACAATTGTTGAAAGAAGTCCTGTAGACGCAAATCTCCACGCTATCCTTCCCTGTGAAGGGCAGGATAGCAATCTTTAAAATTCTTAGCAAAATGTAGGGGCGGCCACAGGCCGCCCCTACAGAACGGGTAGCTTCCCGCCCTACCTCTTTGATTGCACCAGAAGGACTGGGGTGGGAGATATACAGGTCCTTCTCATTTGTTTTCCTACGACGCCTTGGATTCGTTGAGAAATGGTCTTACAATGGTCCGAAGAAAGAATCTTCCAATCATACAGGGGAGTGAAAAGCCAAGAAGGAGCAGATATAGCCCGCTCAATGGGAAAAACAGCACAGCCAGCAGCGGAAGGCCGTAACCGCAAATTGCCGCTGGAACAGTTCGCTGGGGGCTTGCGACCCCCAGCAATAATGACAGCCGCATGGTCTCTTTCCAATTCTTCCAGCTGTCCAACAGACTATATAGGTATCCGGCGGATAGCAGTGTTACAAGAAAAATTGTGGAACAAACAAGAAAAGGAAAGAGAAACAGCAGGGAAGAGGAAACCTGGCGGAAATAGAACCAAGCTCCAAATCCAGCGCATATAAGTGGAACTGCTGTTAGCGCAAAGGCAAAATAGCTCTGCTTCCATTTGTACCGGAATGCTTCCCCATATATCTGGAGACATTTGACTGGCTGATCCTGCACGATCCTACCCACTACCTGGTTTAGCGCAAAAAGGCCGAGGGGAATGGTAACGATTGGAATGCAGCTCAGCAGAAACAGAAGATTTACTTTCAGCAACGTACCGCAGTTACGACCTAAAAGGTCAAAGAAACAGGAAAAGCCCGTTTTTTCAGCGGAGGTGTCCTCCTGCTCTGGGAATGGAGGCATGAGATCATTGTAGTCACTTTTGAAAAACATATTGTTGCTCCTCCTTCAATTCTATACGATACAGAACAATTTATTGAACAGGAGAATATCATACTTTCTGTTTCGCTTCAAGTGTCTGTCTGCATTTTAGCATACTCTGAAGGATGGGAGGAGTTCTAATGACCAAATAAAAAATTGACTCCTTACCTTTATAAAATACATTTTAGTAAATACGCACAAAAAAATATGATAATTTTCTATATTTTGACGATTTTGACCCGAAATATGGCGTTATGTGGTTCAATCTATATATAAAGCGATTTTAGCGATATAAGAATATATTCTAAACACAAGGCGACATTTACAAAGAGAAGACTTTCATATTAAGATAGACAAAACTGCGTTGGGTGAATGTGTTGCAGCGCAGAAAAAGGAAAGGATGTGGAGTTATGAAAAAAATCCCCCGCATGATGGCAGCAGCTCTGCTCGTTGCGCTGCTGCTGTCAATGGTTGGGTGTGGTTCCTCTGACGGAAAGACCCACCTGACCTTCCAAATCTGGGACACAGCCCAGCAGGCGGGTATGCAGGCCATGTGCGATGCCTACACCGCTCAGCACCCTGATGTAGTCATCGATGTGCAGATCGTCAGCTGGAACGAGTATTGGACCAAGCTGGAGGCCGCCGCCGAGTCCAACACCCTGCCGGACATCTTCTGGATGCACACCAACCAGCTGCTGTACTATGCCGACTTCGGTATGCTGGCCGATGTGACCGACCTCTACGATGATGTGGAGAGCGGTTACTATCAGAACCACTTCTCCGAAATTTCCCTGGGCAACATCAGCGGCTCCAACGGGCGCTACTACGGCGTGCCCAAGGATAAGGACAACGCTGTGCTGGTCTACAACAAGGAGATGTTCGATCAGGCCGGCGTGGCTTATCCCAACGACGACTGGACCTGGGACGACCTGGTGGACGCTTCCCAGAAGATCTATGATGCCACCGGCAACTACGGCTATCTGGCCTATCTGGATGACCAGCTGGGCTATTGGTCCTACGTCTACCAGAACGGCGGCTACATCCTCAGTGCTGACAAGACCACCTCCGGCTTCAACCAGCCTGGCGGCAAGGAGGCCATGGAATTCTATATTGGGATGCAGAAAGAAGACTGGTGTCCCGACCAGACCTTCTTCACCCAGAACGGCGCGGGCTCCACCTTCTGGTCTGAGAAGGGCGCCATGTTCATGGAGGGCTCCTGGAGCCTGCTGGGCGCCATTGAGAACAACCCCCAGATGGACGGCAAATGGGACATTGCCAAGCTGCCCAAGGCTCCCAACCCTGTCCACACCGACGAGAGCCTGGATCAGGACGGCCGGGCCTGTATGTCCAACGGCCTGTGCTACTCCACGGGTGCGCACGGCAAAAACCTGAACATCGCCCTGGACGTCATCAAGTTCTTCGGCACCGAGGAGGCCCAGCTGATCCAGGGCCGGTCCGGCGCGGCCATTCCCGCCTATCTGGGCGCGGAGGAGAGCTGGCGGGAGGCCTGGAACAAGTTCGACTATAAGATCAATGTGGATTGCATCTTTGAGCAGTTCGACTACGCCATCCAGGTGCCCTACAACTCCGCCAGCCCCCGCTGGAAGAGCCAGATCCTGGACGTGCTGAACCAGGTTTACGCCGGCAATCAGGATGTGGATGCCGGTCTGGAGAAGATCGAAAACATCGTCAACACCGAGACCGCCAATAAATTGGCCGGTAATTGAGAGGAGGGCGTACTGTGAAAAAACCTAGACTGTCCGCCGCCGAGCGCCGGGAAGAAAACTGGGGCTGGATCATGGTGGCCCCTACCATCATCGGCCTGTTTATCCTGAATATCTGGCCTTTCATCCAGACCATCTATACCAGCTTCTGCGAGCATCTGGGCTTCGGCCACTATAAATTCATCGGCATCCAGAACTATGTGGATATGTTTGGCAGCACCGAGTTCTGGAAGGCCACCTGGAACACCGTCTGGTTCTGCATCCTCACCGTGCCTGTGGGCATGATCCTGGCCCTGTTCGTAGCTATGCTGCTGAACACCAAGGTGAAGTTCAAGGGCGGTTTCCGCACCATTTTCTTCCTGCCCCTGGTCTGCGCCCCTGCCGCTATCGCCATGGTGTGGCAGTGGATCTTCAACGGCCAGTATGGCATTCTGAACCAGATTCTGGGAACCAACATCCAGTGGATCACCAACCCCAAGACCGCCGTGCTGGCGGTGGCCATCGTCTCCGTGTGGAGCAGCGTGGGCTATGACGCGGTGCTTCTGCTGGCTGGCCTTCAGAACATCCCCAAGACCCTGTATGAGGCCAACAGCATCGACGGCGCCGGCAAGGTTCGCCAGTTCTTCACCATCACTGTGCCTATGATCTCCCCCTCGCTGTTCTCTGTGCTTATCATGCGCCTGATGGCCTCTATGAAGGTCTACGACCTGATCTACATGATGTCCGATGACACCAACCCGGCCATGGCCGATATGCAGAGCCTGATGTATCTGTTCTACCGCTCGTCCTTTGTAGCCGGCGACCGCGGCTATGGCTCCGCCATCGTTATTTGGACCGTTGCCTTGATCCTCCTTGTGACCCTGATCCAGTTCTGGGGTCAGAAGAAATGGGTCACCTACGACATTTAAGGAGGGCTCGATAATGAAATCAAGCAAGGCAAGCAAGTTCCTCGTTTACTTCTTTCTGATCCTTGGCTCCCTCATTATGATCTTCCCCTTCCTGTGGATGTTCTTCACCAGCTTTAAGACGGTGCCCGAAAGCATGAGCATTCCGGCCACCATCTTCCCCTCCGCCTTCCGGCTGGACAAGTACAAGGAGGTCCTCAACAACCTGCCTTTTGCCAAGCTGTACTGGAACACCATTCTGCTGGTCTTCTTCCGGGTGGTCTGCGCGATTGCCTTCAGTTCCATGGCAGGCTACGCCTTCGCCAAGCTGAAGTTCCGCGGCAAGGGACTGCTGTTCACCGTGATCCTGGTGCAGATGTCCCTGCCCAGCCAGATTTTCCTGATTCCTCAGTACCAGATGGTCGCTAAAATGGGAATGGCCAACACCATCTTCGCCCTGGTTTTCCCGGGTATCGTCAGCGCCTTTGGCGTGTTCTTCCTGCGGCAGACCTACATGAGCATTCCCGACGAGGTGGGCGAGGCCGCCTATCTGGACGGCTGCAACCAGTGGCAGACCTTCTATAAGGTCATGTTCCCCCTCACCGGTACCTCCGTGGCCGCCCTGACCATCTTCACCGCCGTATTCGCATACGGCGACCTGATGTGGCCTCAGATCGTCAACAATGATGTAACCAAGTTTACCCTCTCCGCCGGCCTGGCCACCCTGCGGGGCATGAACACCACCGACTTCCCCATGCTGATGGCTGGCTCCTTGCTGGCGATGCTGCCAATGATCGTCCTGTATCTGATCTTCCAGCGCCAGTTTGTGGAAGGTATTGCCGGTACCGGCGGCAAATAATTCGATTCCTTTCTTTTATCTCCCCCTTTTCCATACAGCCCCGGCGGTAATTTTACTGTCCGGGGCTGTCACCCTAAATGACTACAATTTGCTCAAGGAGGCACTTCGCTATGGTCCTTTACGACGCACAGAATAAAACCTACACCCTGCACACCAAAAACACCACATACCAGATGACGGTATGGGATTACCGCGTACTGCTTCATGTCTACTACGGGCCAAGGCTGGAGGGGGAGGATCTGTCCTATCTTCTTCGCTGTAAAGACCGCGGTTTTTCTCCCAACCCCAACGAAGCAGGCCGCAACCGCACATTTTCTCTGGATACCTTTCCGCAGGAGTACTCCACCTGCGGCGTAGGGGACTTCCGTCTGCCTTCCATTGAGCTGGAACTCCCCAACGGAAGCCGCACAGCAGACCTGCGGTATGTAAGCGGTACAATTCGGCAGGGAAAATACAGCCTGGAGGGCCTGCCCGCCTTTTACGGCAATGAGGACGAGTGGGAAACGCTCTCTATTCTCCTGCGGGATGCGGCCGCTCAGGTGGAAGTGGAGCTGCTCTATGGCGTTCTGGAGAAGTATGACCTCATCACCCGTGCCGTCCGGGTAAAAAATACCGGCGCTGAGACGGTTCGTCTGTGCCGGTGCGCCTCCCTGTGCCTGGATTTTGTACACTCCGACCTGGATATGATTACCTTCAATGGGGCCCATGTGATGGAGCGCTGCCCCAGCCGCGTCCCCTTACACCCGGGAATACAGGGAGTAGACAGTGTTCGCGGCGCTTCCAGCCATCAGCACAACCCCTTTGTTGTCCTGTGCGGGCATGAGACCAACGAGGACTACGGCCTGAGCTATGGAGCAATGCTGTTGTACAGCGGCAATTTCCAGGCCATGGCGGAGGTGGACCAGTTCACCAACTCCCGCCTGGTAATGGGGCTCAACCCCTACCAGTTCAGCTGGACGCTGGAGCCGGGCATGACCTTCACCGCTCCCGAGGCGGCCATGGTCTGCTCCCCTTCCGGATTTGGACAGATGAGCCGCCAGTTCCATCGGGCAATCCGCCGGAATCTGATTCGTGATCCCTGGGCCGGACGCCGCAAGCCAGTGCTGATCAACCACTGGGAGGCCACCGAGATGTACTTCACCGCGGACCGGCTGGTGGAGATTGTTCAGGATGCCCCCGAGCTGGGCCTGGAGCTGTTTGTCATGGATGACGGTTGGTTTGGCGCCCGGAATGATGACAACGCCGGTCTCGGGGACTGGTCTGTGAATGAGGAAAAGCTCCCGGGCGGTTTGGAGGCCCTGGTGGCCCGGATCAAAGACCTGGGTATGGAATTTGGCATTTGGATCGAGCCGGAGATGGTCAATGAGGACAGCGACCTCTACCGCGCCCACCCGGACTGGGCCTTGAACGTACCAGGCCGAAAGCCTTCCCGGAGCCGCAATCAGCTGGTGCTGGATTTCTCCCGCGCTGAAATTCGGGAGCATATCTACAGCCAAATTAAAAAAGCGCTTTCCAGCGCCGATATCTCCTATGTGAAGTGGGATATGAACCGCAGTCTCACAGAGGTCTGGTCTGCTGGGCTTCCCCCGGAGCGCCAGGGGGAGGTCTATCACCGGTATGTTTTAGGCGTGTATGATTTTGCGGAGCGTCTGCGGCGGGATTTCCCTGATATTCTTATTGAAGGGTGCTGCGGCGGCGGCGGCCGGTTCGATGGCGGTATGCTCTATTACACCCCTCAAATCTGGTGCAGCGACAACACCGACGCGGTGGACCGCCTGCACATCCAGTATGGCACCTCCTTCTGCTACCCTGTATCAACAATGGGGGCTCATGTCTCCGCTGTCCCCAATGCCGTAACCAGCCGCATCACTCCCATGGAGACCCGCGGGGTGGCAGCCATGCACGGTACCTTCGGCTATGAGATGGATCTGAGCAAATGTACTCCGGATGAAAAGGAGACCATCAGACGGCAGACGGCATTCTTCAAGGAACACTACGACCTGATTCAGGACGGGGACTATTACCGCCTCAGCGACCCCTTCCAGAACGGCTCCTACACCGCATGGGAGCATGTTTCCCATGACCGGCGCGAGGCCCTGGTCAGCCTGGTCACTGGATCCTTCCGCAGCGCACCGCCTTTTCTGACGCTGCGCATCAAAGGCTTGGAGCCGAAGCTGCGCTATCGGATTAACGGAGAAGGAAGCTGGCTTGGAGCTGTGCTGATGCAGGTAGGCTGGCCGCTTCCCATCATATTGGGAGATTATCAGGCCTTGCAGCTCTATCTCGAGGCGGAATAACGGCAGCAAATCAAGCTGGCGCGAAACAAATTCGTTTCGCGCCAGCTTGATTCAGGTTTTTCCATATAGCTTGTTTTGAGACCGCCATTCACGTGGCGATACGCCGTAGCGCTGTTTGAAGGCCTTGGAAAATTGGAGTTGATTGGGATAACCGCACGAAGCGGAAATATTGCTGATTGCCATGGATGTATTTCTCATTAAATCTGCTGCTTTTATCAGCCGCAGACGGATCAGAAATTCTTGAGGGGGCACCCCCTTTTTCTCCTTAAAAAGCTTGCTGAAATAACTTCGATTGAGCCGGCAGGCATTCGCAATCTCCTCAACTGTTATATTGCGCTGGTAATGAAGTTCCATATAACTGATCGCTTCCTGCACATAAAAGTCCCGAAACTGCGTCTGGTGTTTCTCCTGCCGTGTGGTGGAGGATTGGATCAGTGCATCCAAAAAGAGACACAGATGGCCAATTAAGCAAAGCGTTGAATCTCTGGAATGGCCGGCAATATACAGCATAATATCCCGTACCTGCTCCGACTGTTCCACACTCTTGGGCCGGTAGATTGGCTGCACAGCACTCAGTCCTGCCTCATTTAGATATTCAGTTGCCCGCAGACCGTCAAACTCCAGCCAAACATATTTCCAAGGCTCCGCCTGGTCCGCACTGTACATGTTGATTTGACCAGGAGAAATCAGAAACCCCTGCCCAGCTTCCAGGTCATATCGCTGGACAGTTCCATCTGCCGCAGTGGCATCCAAAAAACCTCGACCAGAAATCACATAGTGAAATAGGTAATGGTTCCGGATAAATGGTCCAAAGGAATGGAGCGGGGTACACTGTTCCCAACCAGTTTGAAATAATCTGAAGTTTAATAATTCTTCATTTGGGAAGACGGAAAAGGAGAAATTGTCCATTTTATCCATGCCTGATACCCCATTTCTTTTGCGAGTGCCAAAGAGCATAACTCTCAATCAGCACATTCTGCCTGGAGTAAGCCGATTATATCACATAAAAGCTCTAGAATCAATAAAGTCAGCTGAAAGGCCCTCAACCGCCCTCGTTCGAGGCATGGCCGCAAAAGTTCAAAAGCTGGGCTGTCCGCCGGCTGGCTTCGACGCCTGTGTGACATCCAGCGTACTGCCCGGCTCCGGGCATACTCTGTGCATCGTGGATACCGCTCCAGCCACGGCGGCCTGACCGACGGCTGCGCCGGCATTACCAGGGAAATGGGGACGGTGGCCGCTTATTTCCAGAAGAAGGTCCTGCGGGAGGTGCCTGAGGGAGAAATCCATAAAAATTTCCCTGCCCTTTGGAAGGAGTGCGGCGACCGGGCCAGGCCTCTGTAACACGATTTCTTGACAAAATCATCAAACTATCCCTACTCCAGCTGGATACCGCGAAATACTTTTTCCAGCTGCGGAATAGGGGCGCTATGCTGGACACATCGCACGGGGCGGCGGCGGTAGATGCTGTAACAGCCGTTGCAGGCCAGACAGGCGCTCTCATCCAGCTCCCCTGACCGCAGTCTGGCCACAAAGTCCGGCTGACAGATCAGGGCCCGGCTGAAAGAAACAAAGGGAATTCCTGCCGCAAGTACCTGCTCCGCATCCGTACGCGAGAATATTCCCCCCACCAAAATCAGCGGGAGGGCAGTGCTTGCCTGTGCGGCGGCGGCCTCCTCCAGATAAAAAGGCTTTTTGCATCCGGGTCTGGTGTTAAAATCCACGCCGCTGATTTCCGCGCCGTCCACGCCGGTCTCCCGCAAAAGCTCCAGCAGGCGGTGGAGGTCGCCGGAGCCATTGGCGTCGATCTTCACCAGCAGGGCAAACCGGGGACCGCAGGCGGCGCGTATTTCCCTCAGAATACGCGCCGGCAGACGGAACCTGTTTTCCAAACTGCCTCCATACTGGTCGGTCCGCCTGTTGCCCTGGGGATTCAGAAAGGAAGAGAGCAGGTAGCCATGGGCGCAATGAATCTGCACCCCATCCAGGCCGGCCTGGAGGCATAGCTGGGCGGCCTGGACAAATTGGAGCACAAGCCGGTCCAACTCCAGCGGCGAGAAGTCCTCCGGCGCTTTTGCAGGCCTTCCGTTGACCTGTGGCAGGGCTTTGGGGCCGCTGTGGCTGAGCTGCATCACCAGCCTGCTCCCGCAGAGGTGGACTCCCTCGGCGGCCCGGCGGAGCAGGTCGAGCCCGGCGCGGCTGTCCAGTACAGGCTGGCCCTCGTCCGCCCGCTGGTCCCGGTCCACACAGACATGGCCCGTTATCACCAGGCCAACCTGATTTTGGGCCAGCTCGATCAGGGTATCTGCCCAGATATGAGTAAACTGGCCGTCTGGTTCGGCCAGATGCTCGTTAGTGGCGGAGCGCACTGTCCGGTTACGCAACGTCAGGGGGCCGAGCTGGGCATGCTCCCATAAATCATACATCAA
Organism: Lawsonibacter sp.; assembly: GCA_022794495.1. Taxonomy (GTDB): domain Bacteria; phylum Bacillota; class Clostridia; order Oscillospirales; family Oscillospiraceae; genus Lawsonibacter. The sequence continues at coordinate 29,849 of JAAWEX010000001.1, forward strand.
GCGTCCTCCTCTCAGCGCAACTCAGTGGAAATTCTCCTGGGCGTACCGGGTCAGCTCCTCCCGGAAGTCGGGGTGCGCCACAGAGATCATTGCCTGAGCCCGCTCTAACAGCGACAGACCAGAGAGCTTTACCACACCGTACTCGGTAGCCACATACTGGATCATGGTGCGGGGGGCGGAGACGGTGCTGCCACTGGGGATCGCCGCTACAATATTGGATTTCCGCGTCCCGGTCTTGTCCACCCGGGAGGAGTTGATGCAGACAAAGCCCTTTCCGCCCTGAGAGCGGAATGCTCCCTCCAAAAAATCCATCTGTCCGCCGATGCCCGACAGCTGCCGGGTGCCGGCGGATTCGCCGTTCTCCTGCCCCATCAGGTCCAGCTGCACGCCGCCGTTGATACTGATGAAATTCTTCAATTCAGCCATGCGGTAGGGGTTGTGGATGTAGTCCAGGTCGCCGGGGTGGAAGAGCTCCGGCTCCGTGCCCAGCCAGTCATACAGCTCCTGGGAGCCCATGGCCAGATTCCAGGCGGACAGGCCGGTATCCAGCTCCTTTCGGGCGTTGGTCAGCTTGCCGGCCTGATAGAGCGTCATAAAGGCGTCGCTGATGGTGCCAGTGTGACAGCCGATATCCTTCAGATCGGACTGTGCGATCATATTGGCCACCGTGAAGGGCACGCCCCCCACACCCAGGGCGAGGACCGCGCCGTCAGGGATCTCTGCCACCACCAGCTCCGCAATCTTTTTGTCAATCTCAGAGGCTTCCTTGTAGCTGCGCACCGGAAGGGGCTCGTGTTCGCCCTCTACAATGTAGTCGGCCTCGGACAGGCTGACCCGGTGGGACCCGTCCACCCCCTGGAGCCGGGGCAGGCGCTCGTTGATCTCAAAGACCACGGTGCGGGCGTTTTCAAGAATAGTGCGCCAGGCGAAATTGGAGATGCCCAGCCCGCAGCAGCCCTGGTCATCGGGCTTTGAGACAGGCACAAAGGCCACGTCCACCCGAATGTGGTTCCGGTACAGCTCCGGCAGGGAGCGCAGCATCACCGGCAGGAATTTCACCAGTCCCCGGCTCTGGAGCCTGCGCTCATAGTCACCGATGTGCCAGCTGTAGTAGGTAAAGGAGCTCTGCTCCGGGTCCTGCTCTACTACCTCAATCCGGGGCCGAATCACCAGTCCGCCCCGAATCTTCACATCCTTCAGTTCACCTTTCCGTCCGGCCAGAGCCCGGTCCATCAGCTCCGGAAAGCCCGCCCCGAAGCCGTAGTCCACCCAGTCTCCGGACTGCACCGCCTTGGCCGCAGCCTCTTCCGGGGTAACAAATTTACTTTTGTACTCCGCCAACATTGTTTTTCCCCCTTAACTTGCATAATATCATATTTTATTGGAAAAGCCCGGCTTTTGCAAGCCGGACTTTTTGATTTTGAAAATTACTCCGCCCAGATTTCCTCATCGGACGGGATGTACATATTGGGCACCTTGTAGGAGATGCGGCTGACATTCATCAGGTGCGTGTACCACAAATTCTCGCTAATGATGTTGTTGCCCCAGGTGCCGCAGCCCAGAGTGGTGGTGGGATTCAGGCCGTTGTCCATAGCCCCGCCCAGGGCGGTGCCGCCCACCTGGTTGACGGCGTAACGAGAGACGTTGACCACGCCGGGAACCGCCTCGATATGCTCGGCAGTGTTGGAGTGGATGACCACGCTGTGGCCCATGCCCTCCATAGCCAGGTTGGCCCGGGCAATCTCCATGCATTCCTCCCAGCTGTCATACAGGAACAGCGCCAGCATGGGGAACAGCTTCTCCTTGGACAGCACTTCATCCCGCGCGTAGCCCTTAGTGCAGCACACCAGAACCTTGCTGTCAGCGGGCACGCCCTCCAGGCCGGCCAGGTCGGCCATCTGCTGGACGGTGGTGCCAGTCCATTCCTTATTGAAGATGCCGCCGGGGAAAGCGCTGTCGCGCACCTTGTCCGCTTCCTCCTGGGTGCCGATGTAATAGGCGCCGTTGGCCCGCAGCGCGGCGATCATCTCCTCCGCCTTGTCCCGGGGGCAAATGACATTCTGCTCGCAGGTACACAGCACGCCATTGTCGAAGGTACGGCCGGCAATGACCATTTTGGCCACCTCGTCATAGTCCACATCCCGGTCCACCAATACCTGGACGTTGCCCTGTCCCACGCCGTAGACCGGCTTGCCGGAGGAGTAAGCGGTCTTAACCAGAGCGGGGCCGCCGGTACACATACACAGGTCCACAGACCGCATCAGGCCGGCGGACAGCTCCATGGTGGGCTCGGGGATAATCTGGATCAGGTTCTTGGGCATGCCCAGTTGATCCAGGGCCTCGTTCATCAGCTCCACGGTGCGCACGCCCACGCCCTTGGCACGGGGATGGGGACAGATAATGACGGCGTTGCCGCACTTCAAGGCACACATGGAGTTATGCATGGGGTTGATGACCGGGTTGGTGGTGGCGGTAACGCAGCCCACCACGCCAATGGGCTTGGCCACCTTGACAATACCGTTGACCTCGTCCCGCTCGATGATGCCCCGGCTCTTCTTATCCTTCATCCGCCACCAGGTGCTCTTGGATTTGTTCTCACACTTGGCTTTCTTGCTGTCGTACCGGCCCATGCGGGTCTCGTCCACCGCCATATGGGCCAGCTCTTCCGCATGGTCATAGACCGCCTTGCCGATGGCCCGGACCGCCTTGTCCACGTCCTCCTGAGACAGCTTCGCAAAGGCCTCCTGGGCCGTCCGGGCCTTCGCTACCAACTCATTCAAATATTCTTGGACATCCATATTCATAATAAAAAGCTCCTCTCAATAAATTCATCAGATCATCTGACTTTTTTGCCGGGGAAAAACAGTCACGCTCCCCAGACCGCCAGATTTTACACCTGGACCTGGTCTGGCTACAGTGTTTTCCGGTAGAGCATCTCCACATCCTTGCTGGTGGTCTGCCGGGGATTGGTCAGGATGTTGCCGCTCTTCATGGCGTCCGCCGTCATTTCAGGAATCTTGTCCTCGGTGACTCCCACCTCGGACAGGGTGGCGGGGATGCCCAGCTCCCTATTCAGCTGGCGCAGGGCGTCGGCCAGCATGTCGGGGGTAAAGGAGTCGTCCGCAATTTTGCCGTTCGCGATGTAGCTGTAGATTTTGCGGTAGCGGCCGTTGTCGGCCAGGGCGTTGAACTCCACAATGTTGGGCAGGAGGATGGAGTTGGCCACGCCGTGGGCTACATGGAAGAAGCCGCTGACAGGATGGCTCATGGCGTGTACATTGCCCAGCTTGGCCCAGGCGAAAGAGATGCCGGCCAGGGTGGAGCCCAGCATCATGCTGCATGCGGCCTCCTCGTTGTCTCGAGAGGCGACGAACCGGCGGATACTGCCGCCAATCAGCTCCATGGCTTTCTCCGCCATAGCGTCGGTGAAGGGATTGGCCTCCTTAGAGACGTAGGCCTCCAGCGCATGGATGAATGCGTCAACGCCGCAGGACGCGGCCACGCCGGCAGGCAGGGACATAATCATCTCCGGGTCCAGCAGGGCATAGCTGGGGATCAGGTTGTAGCTGATGATCGCCATCTTGTAGTTGGTGGAGGCGTCGGTAATGACGGAGGAGGCGGTAACCTCACTGCCGGTTCCTGCGGTGGTGGGGATGGCAATCAGGGGGATGGTGGGACCCGGGACCTTCTGGAAGCCCACATAGTCGGTGACCTTGCCGCCGTAGGTGGCAAGAATCCCCACAGCCTTGGCCACATCCATAGGACTGCCTCCCCCCAGCGCTACCACACACTTGGCGCCGGAGGCCTTGTAGCCCTCCAGGGCGGCGTGGACAATGTCGATGGTGGGGTTGGGCTGAACATCCAGGAAGTCGCTGCATTTCACGCCGGCCTCGGTGATGATCTTCTCCACCCGGTCCACCACACCCACACCCTTCAGGCCTGGGTCGCTGATGAGGTAGACCGCGTCACAGCCGGCACTTTTGAGAACCTCCGGCAGGCGGTTCAGGCAGCCTTTGCCGAAAATAATGTCCTGGGGAATCTTGAAGCTGAAGTCTTTCATAATAATTGCACCTCTTTCAAATCGATCATGCTGCTGCCGCACTGCGCATCATATGGACCAGGAACAGGGAAATACCTGGGATGTAGGTGACCAGCATCAGAACAAGAACCAACGCGATGAACATGGGGATCACTTTTTTCACCTGCTCTGAAAATACCACACGCTTGTCGATTCCGTTGGCGACAAACAGGTTAATCCCAAGGGGAGGCGTAATCAGGCCCATGGTCAGGTTCATCACCATGACCACGCCAAACTGGATGGGATCATAGCCCAGAGAGGTAACCAGCGGGTAGAGGATAGGGGTATAGATGTAGGTAGAGGCGGTGGTCTCCATGAAGCAGCCGTTGATGAGCAGAATGATATTGATAAACAGAAGAATGAGTATCCAGTTATCCGTAATACCCAGCACCAGGGCGGAGAGCTTGGCGGGCACCTGCTGCTTGGTAACAACAAAGCTGAAAATATTAGCGGTGGCCACGATGAACATAATCATGGAGGAGGTCTTTACCGCGTCGAAGCTGATGTCGATCATGTCAGTAAGCTTGACCCCCTTGTAGATCAGCCAGGAGGCCAAGAAGCCGTAGACGCAGGCCACAGCGGCGGCCTCAGTGGGGGTAAACAGGCCGGAGTAAATTCCGCCCAGAATGATAACCGGCATAAGGATAGCCCAAATGGCAGTACGCAGAGCCCGGAAGACGCCCCGCGGGCTGATCCCCTTTTTCCGGGAGCCCCAGCCGTTTTTAGAGGCAGCGTAGACGGACAGGACACACAGGGCAACGCCCATCAGAATGCCGGGGATGGCGCCGGCGGCGAACAGCTCGCTGACCGACTCGCCGGTAATAAGCGCGTAGTTGACAAAGGGAATACTGGGGGGAATGATGCAGCCGATAATTCCGCCAGAGGCGGCCAGGGCCGCAGAGAATCCGGCGGGGTAGCCGTCATCAATCATCTGGGGGATCATAATGCCGCCGATGGCCGCCACGGTGGCGGGGGCGGAGCCGGAGATGGCCGCAAAAAACATGCAGGCCACAACGGTCACCACGCCCAGGGAGCCGGGCATCCAGCCCAGCAGCTCATAGCACAGGTCTACAATCTGCTTGGAGATTCCGCCCCGGCCCATAATGGCGCCGGCCAGTACGAAAAGGGGGATGGCGATCAGGACAGTGGAGTCCAGGGCGGTTACCATCCGCTGTACCGAGACGAACAGCTGGGATGAGTTGGCGCCGGCGATCATGGCCGCCATGGGCGCCACGCCGATACAGACCGCCACCGGCGCGCCGATGACCAGGAAGATAGCTAAAACAACAAATAGTGTGGCAATCACCATATTATCACCTCATTTAATCGGGGTACCTGCGCACGTTCCTCGTGCGCAGGTCACTCGCGGGGCTGGAGATAGGATTTGTGCCGGAAAATCTGGAGCAGCATGTGGACAATTCCGATGATGCTGCTCACCGGCACGATCCCATAAATCATATACATGGGTACATGAAGCGCGGGGGAGGTCTGGCCGCTGCGGATAATCCGGTCTACCAGCACAAAGCCATAGTAGACGGTAACACACAGAAACGCGATGGTTACAACGTCAGACAGCAGCCGGAAGTACTTCCGGCTCTTTTCCGGAAAACATTTTTCCACAAAGATGCTGACGCCAATATGCGTGCCGCTGTAGCGCCAGCCGGCGGCAATGCCCAGGAAAGAGGTGTAAACGCACATGTACCGGATGATCTCGTCGCCCCAGTTGAAAGAAAAGTGGAACATATACCGCAGGATGACGTTCATCACCATAATAACAGCCATTGCCATAATAAGAATGCTGGAAATAAGCTTGGTAATCGGGGTCTTGTCTATAAAGTCAATAACCTTTTTCATATATTGCCTCCTCACGGCGGTATTCTGTCCGGCCGGGCCCGGCCCGGCCGGACAGAGGTCCCTTAACCCTTTACGTCGGCTACGGCGGCCTTGAAAGAGTCCACCAAATCGTCGCCCACCTTGCCGCGGATGGCGGCCTCAACATCGGCGGTGGCGTCTACAAAGAGCTGCTTCTGCTCGTCGGTGGGGTAGTAGACCTTCAGGCCCTTACCCTCCATCTCGGCCAGGTAGTCCTTCTCGTTCTGGAGGTTGAACTCCCGCTCGTACTGGCAGTACTTCGCGCCGTACTCCTCCATGAGAGCCTGGAGGTCAGCGGGCAGTTTGTTCCAGGCCTCGCTGCTCATTACCACAATGTAGGGGTCGTAGATGTGGGGGAAGTAGGTCATGTACTTGACCACCTCGTTAAAGCCCATGGAGTAGGTCAGAGCGATGCCGTTCTCCTGACCATCCACGGTGCCCTGCTGCAGAGCGGTGTACAGCTCAGAGAAAGCCACAGGAGTGGCGGAGGCGCCCAGTGCGTTGACCAGCTGCATGTGCAGATCGTTCTCTTGGGTGCGGATCTTCAGGCCAGCCATATCAGTGGGGGTCTGGATTTCTTTCTTGGAGTTGGAGAACATACGCAGGGAGTTGTCGCACCAGCCCAGGAACTTCCAGCCAGCATCCTCCTCGGTGCGGCGGCCCAGCTCTTTGCCAAACTCGCCGTCATAGACAGCCCAGCCTGTCTCGTAGTCGTCAATGAGGTAGGGCATAGAGGTGATATACATGTCCTCGCTGAAGCCGGCCACGATGCCGGAGGAGATAACCGCGCAGTCCACGGTGCCCAGGGTGATGCCCTCCAGGGTTTCACGCTCGGCCCCCAGCTGAGAGGCCGGGTAGTGCTCAATAATCAGGCGGCCATTGGAGGCTTCTTTTAGCTCTTCAGCCATCTTCTCGGTGGCCAAGGCAAGCCGGTCATTGGTGGAGGAGGAGTGGGCCCAGGAGAGGGTATAGACGGTGTTGTCGCCGGTGGCTGGGGCGTTGCTCTTGTCGCCGGTGGCGCTGCCCGGATTGTTGGGGGTGCTGTTGCCGCCGCAGCTGGCCATGGCAAGACACATGGCGCAGGTCAGCAGGGCGCTGATAAATCTTTTGGTCTTTTTCATGTTATAACATCCTTTCCTTAATCGAAGTTTTGCCGTTGGTCGGTCCACTGCAAATTCCTGATTCGCATTCCACCTTCCTCCATTTAAAGCCTTGATTCAAGTTATTTCATCAAAAGGTCCAGCGGTTAAGGCATCATATCATCAGACCTATTTGACGTGCAGTGTATAATACCACTCTGGTAAATCTTCGGCGCTTCTATAACATCAGGTCATCAGATCTTTTTCTTATAGCTCCACATCCGCAGTCTATTACATATCCACACTTTGGGAGTGACGCTCTGTAGTGTCCAAATGATCGTTTACCGCCTGGATGCAGGCCAAGAGATCCCGGCTGCGGATAGCCCGCAGAATCTCCCGGTGGGCGGCATAAGCGTCCTGTACTATTTCGTGGTGGCAGAACATGCGGTAAAGCAGGTTGCTGCGCATGTCGGCAATCATATTGTTGATCTGGATCAGCATAGGGTTTTGGGTATAGGAGATCAGTGCTTGATGGAAGTCCTGGTCCGCTTCTACATACGCATCAATGGGGCACTTCCGCCCCAAAATATCCACCAGCTTCTCCAGAGCATCCAGCTCAGAGCAGGTAATCTTGTCGTAGATGGAGACAATATTCCCCACCTCGAGAGTGCGGCGCAGCTCCAAATAGTTGATAGTATTTTCCGCACTGGGGAAAAAGCCCATGAACTGAAAAAAGTTCCGGGCACTGTTGTCTACAATATAGGTGCCTTCTCCCTGGCGAGATTCCACAATTCCGTAGGCATTTAAAATCTTGATGCCCTCCCGCAGGGAGGAGCGGCCCACGCCCAGTTCTTCAGCCATATCGGATTCCCGGGGCAGCTTGTCGCCTACCTTTAATTCCCCTTTTTGAATGGCAAGCCGTACCGCATCTACCACCTGTGTGGTTGCACTGATTCGTTCTGGTTTCTTCATGTGGACGCCCACTTTCGCTCAGGCGGCAGCCTGTGTGATAATTGGGAGAGAGGCGAATAAGTCTGGTAATCAGATGTATTGTGTTATACAAAAAAGACAGCCAGCGCTCTTCCATTTATGTATGTATTATATATATTTTGCGGAAACTGTCAATACCATTTAGTTAGATTTTATGATTTCCACAAATCTAAGGGAACTATTTTGTGTGCTTTGCCGTTTAATTGGTCTGCCGCCTTTTCCGTCTTACTTTGGACGGGATAATGATTCCGCCGGCTTTAACGGCCAAAATCGGGTAACCCAATTAGAGGTGATCACGCCGTCTTTGATACACCCATAGCCCGATCAAGCGCTTCCGTCGGCGCTGTTGAGAGATACTGAGTCAGTGACAGCAGGCCCAGCTGCGGGAAAAGCCCGGCTTTCCCCACAAGCGGCTGGTGTTCACTGCGGCGGACCACAACGACCGGATGATCACCGAGTACAAGGGCAATCCCATCGGGCAGAGCAGCCGCTGCATCAAGGAGCAGCTGGATGAGTTCCAGCGCATTATGCACATAGCGGGCGGCTTCGACAGCCTGCCGGCCAATCAGTTCGTGGCCGGCACCGTGCTCACCTCCACCTCTCCGGCCTACGCCCGGTTCAGCGAGATCGGAAAAATCAAATAAATCAGTTCCATAGGGAGGCCCCCAGAGCTTACGCTCTGGGGGCCTTCATTTTGAAAAGAGGATTATGGTTCTCTGTTCAGCACACGGCCAGAGACCTTCAGCACAAAAGGCCAGTTCAACTGGGTAAGGAAGCCCACAGCTTCACAGGCGGCATCCACACTCATGGCTTCCATATCCGCCATGGGATAGGGGCGGCCCAGGTATTGATAGGTGCTTGTCCCCAGCCGGTGGTAGGGGAGAAACTCCAGGCTGCCGCAGCTGGCCAGAGAGGCACAGAATTCCGCCGTGCGCAGAACATTCTCCCGGTCGTTGTGGAGCACCAGGCGCAGCGCAGCGGGCACCCCTTAAAAAACACGACAGTCCGCAGGCCGTCTCCGTCCTGGTTGGAGAGGCGTTCGATGCGGAGGATGGTTCCTTTCCTGTTGTCCATGGCGGCATCTCCTGTCTTTTGATAAAATTTTAGGCCCCCCGAAGGGGGCCGCATAAGGGAAAGAATGGAGGTAAGCGTTAAGAAACCTGGGCGGTTCGGGAGATAATATCGTTCTGGGTCTCCTTGCAGTCGTTGCCGTACTTCTCGCAGCGGTCGCACAGGAGCTTGACGTCCTCACAGCCCTGGAAATCCGCCGCCAAAGCGTCGCACAGGCGCTGCATGGACAGCTTTTTCTCGTCAAATACAAGGTGCTTGACGGCATACACACTGTTAATCAAATCGGCTACACCAATGGCGTCGATGCCCTCGGTAAGGATCAGCTCATAGCCGGCGGTAGTCTCGCCCCAGCCTCGGACAGCCTTGCGGTTGATATACAGCGCGCCGCAGTCCCGCAGCGCGGCCGCCTCCTCGGGACACTGCTTGAGCCACTTCTCATAGGTAGAGCGGCTCACCCTCAGACTCCTGCATCCCCCTGGTGTAAATCACCGCGTTCTCCAGGTCCATACTCCTGTGGATACGGTAGCGGAGCAGATACTGTGTGGGGCTCATGCGCACCACGCTCTGAAAGCACCGGCAGCACTCCCCCTGGCTGACATTCACGCTTGGTTCTGCTGTTGTTATATCGAATTCCACCCATTTTTCCGCCGGATTGCACAGCTCCGCACAACGGCGCCGGTGGAGCCCCTAGGTGTACAGCCGGATAATCTCCTCCGCTACCGCCCGCTTGGAGCAGCAGCGGTCCATCGCCTGATGGGTGATGTAGTGGTGGGCGTCGGGCTCCGACATCTTCAGTTCGCGGATGAGCAGCCACTTGGCCCGGTTCACCAGGCGAATCTCCTCCATCTTTTCCTCGACGGGCTGGACCTTTTTCTCATAGCTCCGCAGCCGCTCTCGGGCGGCGGTCATCCAGTTCAGCCCCCGGAGGATGGCGTCCCGGGGGACAGGCCTGGGCAGGACAAAGACCCCATGCTTCTCCACCCGGCTCTGGATGGAATCATACAGCGCCGCCGCCGCGAAGAGCAGCACCACCGTTCCCCCGGCGCGGCAGCAGTCGATGGCGAAGCGGACGCCGGCGTCGTCTGGGAGGGGGGAGTTGACGAAAACAAAGTCAAAGTCCTGGCTGTTTCGGGTGCGCTCCGCCGCCCCCACGCTGGCCACGGTGACAATGGGGGAGCAGACGCTTTCAGGCAGGAGGGAGAGCAGGGCGTTTTGAAACTTTTCTGAGGCCGACACGATGAGCACACTGTAGACCCGCTCCTGTAACTCCATATGCATCCCCTCCTCCCTCCGAAATCGACGTCATCTCTTAAAATATTCCTCCGCCACCGCCCCCGGGACGGCAGACCGGATAAATTCGCTGGACCGCGCCGCGGACACCGCTGCCGCCCGGTCCCGGGGCAGAGACTGGAGTCCGGACAGGCTCTCGCCGTCCGCCTGGTAGAGGTTCAGGTCGGCGGCGGGGGACAGCTCCAGAGCTCGCTCCATGCCCAGCAGCCCCGCCTGAATCATCAGGGCGAAGGCCAGATAAGGGTTGGCGGCGGGGTCGGGGGAGCGCAGCTCCGCCCGGCGGTACTCCCCCGCGGCGGCGGGGATGCGCACCAGCTGAGAACGGTTTTCATGGGACCACGAGATATATTTGGGGGCCTTGTGGCCGCCGAAGCGGGCGTAGGATTCCTCTGTGGGGTTGAGGAACACGGTCATGTCGGCCACCTTGTCCAGCACTCCGGCCACCATCTGGGGCAGGCAGTCCCGGCCGTCCTCAGCCTTTACCGACATGTTGATGTGAAAGCCGCTCCCCGGCGCGCCGGGCAGGGGCTTGGGGGAGAAGTCGGCGCACAGGCCGTTTCGCTCTGCGATGAACTTCACAATGGCCTGGAAGGTCATCACGTTGTCCGCCGCGGTGAGGGGGTCGGAGTATTTGAAGTCGATCTCATTCTGGCCCGGCCCCTCCTCGTGGTGGGAGCACTCCGGGGAAATGCCCATCCGGGCCAGGGTCAGGCAGATCTCCCGGCGGATGCTCTCCCCCTTGTCGTCGGGGGCGATGTCCATATACCCGGCTCTGTCATAGGGGATTTTGGTGGGCTCGCCGGTTTCGTCCCGCTGAAACAGGTAAAACTCCTGTTCCGCGCCAAAGAGAAAGCGGAGCCCCCGCCGCTCCGCCTGCGCGATGGCGCTGCGGAGCAGGGCCCGGGTGTCGCAGGGGAAGGGCCGCCCGTCTGGGTAGTGGATGGAGCAGAACATGCGCACCACCTGTCCGTGCTCCGGCCGCCAGGGCAGGAGCATCAAAGTGTCCGGGTCAGGCCGGAGCAGCAGGTCGGACCGGGCCTCGTCCCCGAAGCCGGCGATGGCGGAGGCGTCGAAGGCAATGCCGTACTCGAAGGCCCGGGACAGCTCTGAGGGCACAATGGAAATATTCTTCTGCCGCCCGAACACATCACAGAAGGTCAGGTGGACAAAGGCCACTTCCTCCTCCTGGACATACTGAAGCACTTCTTCCCTGGTATATTTCATAACCGCTTCCGCTCCTCTTTATTGAAATTCCCAGGTATTATACCACAGTCCGGGACGATTTTCCACCACAGTGAACAGAATCCTGAAAAAACGAAAAAACAGGTTGACAGCGCCCCGCCCTGGGCGTATAATGCGTCCATAAAGGCAAAGGCGTCTTTTAGGTTGATTCCTGAAAGGCGCCTTTGTCTTCTTTTATGCGTTTTCGCCCTGTAGGGGCCGGCACCCTCGCCGGCCTGGAGCATCCAATCAGAGCGGGCCGCCGTCTTCGGCGGCCCCTATGGGGGAAATCGGAGTTTAAACAGTGAAAGGGTGACGAAAAATGGCGGCAGTTCCGGAGTATTTTGGCAGCATGGTATTCGATGACAGGGTGATGAAGGCCAACCTGTCCGCCGAGGTATATCAGTCGTTGAAGAGGACCATTGACCAGGGAGAAAAGCTGAATATCGGGGTGGCCAACGCCGTGGCGGCGGCCATGAAAGACTGGGCCGCAGCCCATGGGGCGACCCATTTTACCCACTGGTTCCAGCCTCTCACCGGCGTCACCGCCGAAAAGCACGACAGCTTTATCTCCCCCTCGCCCGACGGCGGGGTCATCATGGAGTTCTCCGGCAAGGAGCTGATCCAGGGGGAGCCGGACGCCTCCTCCTTCCCCTCC
>JAAWEX010000085.1 GCA_022794495.1 Lawsonibacter sp.
GCTGGTGGAGATTGCCAAGGCCGAGGGGGCCGACGCCATCTGCCACGGCTGCACCGGCAAGGGCAACGACCAGGTCCGGTTCGAGCTGGCTATCAAGCGCTTCGCCCCTGAGATGAAGATCATCGCCCCCTGGCGGGAGTGGGATATCAAGGGCCGGGACGAGGAGATCGACTACGCCGAGGCCCACAACGTCCCCCTGAAAATTTCCCGGGAAACCAACTACTCCAAGGACAAGAACCTGTGGCACCTGAGCCACGAGGGCCTGGACCTGGAGGACCCGGCCAACGAGCCCCTCTACGACAAGCCCGGCTTTTTGGAGATGGGCGTCTCCCCCGCCATGGCTCCCGACGAGGCCACATATGTGACTCTGGACTTTGAAAAGGGCTGGCCTGTGGCCATCGACGGAGAGAAAATGAAGGCCAGCGACATCATCCGCAGGCTGAACAAGCTGGGCGGCGACAACGGCATCGGCCTGCTGGACATCGTGGAGAACCGGCTGGTGGGCATGAAGGACCGGGGGGTGTACGAGACCCCCGGCGGCACCATCCTCTACCGGGCCCACGAGGTGCTGGAGATGATTACCATCGACAAGGACACCAAGCACATGAAGAGCAAGCTTGCGGTGGACTTTGCTGACCTGGTCTACAACGGCAAGTGGTTCACCCCCCTGCGGGAGGCCCTGTCCGCCTTCGCCCTGGACACACAGAGGTTTGTCACCGGCACTGTAAAGCTGAAGCTCTATAAGGGCAACATCATTACCTCCTCCGTCACCTCCCCCTGCACCCTGTACTCTGAGAACCTGGTCACCTTTGAGGAGAGCGACTACGACCAGATGGACTCCCAGGGCTTCATCAACCTCTGGGGCCTGCCCGACAAAGTCCAGGCCCTGCGGGAACAGGGAAAGCTGTAAGCCGCCGGGGGCGGCGGCCCCTGCATGGAATGCTGAATGAAAAGAGGAACGTACTATGAAACTCTGGGCCGGACGGTTTCAGAAGGAAACCGACACTCTTGTCAACTATTTTAATTCCTCCATCGAGTTCGACGCCCGGCTGTACCGGCAGGACATCGCTGGCTCCATCGCCCACGCGGAGATGCTGGGCAAGACAGGCATCATCGAACCCCACGAGGCGGAGACCATTATCGCCGGGCTGAAGGCCATCCTGACCGATGTGGAGGCCGGCGAGGTGGAGTTCTCTCTGGACGACGAGGACATCCACATGAATATCGAGGCCATACTCACCCAGCGGGTGGGCGAGGCCGGCAAGCGGCTGCACACCGCCCGGAGCCGCAACGACCAGGTGGCGGTAGATACCCGGCTGTATGTAAAGGAGGAGATACCCGTCCTCATCGGCCAGGTGCTGGATCTGGAGAAGGTGCTGGTGAAGAAGGCCAAGGTCAACCTGGACACGGTGATGCCCGGCTACACCCACATGCAGCGGGCCCAGCCCACCACCTTCGCCCACTATATGATGGCCTATGCCAACATGTTCAAGCGGGACGTCACCCGTCTGGAGGACTGCCTGGAGCGGCTGGACGAGTGCCCCCTGGGGGCGGGGGCCCTGGCCGCATCCACCTACCCGGTGGACCGCTTCCAGACCGCCGCCGCCCTGGGCTTTCAAAAGCCCACCGACAACTCCATGGACTCGGTGTCCGACCGGGACTACGCCATCGAGCTGCTCAGCGCCCTGTCCATCCTGATGATGCACCTGTCCCGGTTCTCTGAGGAGATCATCCTGTGGTGCTCCTGGGAGTTTAAATATGTAGAGCTGGACGACGCCTACTCCACCGGCTCCTCCATCATGCCCCAGAAGAAAAACCCCGACGTAGCCGAGCTGGTCCGGGGCAAGACCGGCCGGGTGTACGGCAATCTGGTCACTCTGCTCACCGTGATGAAAGCCCTCCCCCTGGCCTATAACAAGGACATGCAGGAGGACAAGGAGGCCATCTTCGACGCGGTGGATACGGTGGGGCTGTGCCTTCCCGTCTTCGCCGCCATGGTGGACACCCTCACGGTCCGGCCCAAGGATATGGCCAAAGCCGCCGCCGGAGGCTTCATCAACGCCACCGACTGCGCCGACTATCTGGTGAAGAAGGGCCTGCCCTTCCGGGAGGCCTATATGATCGTGGGCCGGCTGGTCAACCTGTGCATCAAGACAGGGGACACCCTGGACACCCTGACCCTCCGGGACTTCCGGGCCATCTCCGGCTTGTTCGACGCCGACGTCTACCAGGCTCTGGCCCTGAAAACCTGCGTCAACGGCCGCAAGGTCTACGGCGGCCCCGCCAGGGAGTCTGTGGAGAAGCAGATTGCCCTCATTGAGGAATTTGTGGAGGCCCGGGCGAATGTTTAAGCTGGAGGAGAAGACCCAAGTTCTGTGCGCTGGAGAGATCGAGCTGCCCACCGGGGAATTTGACCAGGTACAATATGTGGCAGTTCGCTTCGAAAAGGGGAAAACCCCCAAGCGCTGGAAGGATTTCTCCGATGACGAGAGCAACTGGGCCAATCTTCCCCCGGAGGAGGCCCAGCAGATGGCGGAGCAGCTGAAAAACGCCATTCTTAATGGAAAGGTCCAGGATATTACCCTCAGCTTTGAGCCCTGGGGCGAGGACTGTTTTCTGAGCGTGGATTTTGACAAGGGCTGGGCGGCCATCCTGTACAACGCATGTGATGAATGCGCCGCCGCCCCCTGCGACCCGGACCGCCCCGGCGGCCTGGAGGACGCCCCGGTGGACATCGGCGGCCAGACCCCGGTGCCGAAGCTGTGCGGGGTGGAGGGGTTGGAGAAGGCGGCCCGGATTGTGCTGTATTTCTTACAGACAGGCAAGCTCTCGCCCGAGACAAAATGGGCGGTCAACATGGAGGGCGACCTGCCCTGGCTGTTTTGGTAGATTAGGAGGCGGTTGAACAATTATGGCAAAACCAAAGGTATACATCGACGGCCAGGAGGGCACCACCGGCCTGCAAATTTACGACCGTCTGGGGAAGCGGGACGACATCGAGCTCCTCCTCATCGACCCGGCCAAGCGGAAGGACACAGAAGAGCGGAAAAAGCTCCTCAACGCCGCCGACCTGGCCTTCCTCTGCCTGCCGGACAAGGCCGCGGTGGAGGCGGTGTCCCTCATCGACAACGAACACACCCGGGTTATCGACTGCTCCACCGCCCACCGGACCAATCCCGACTGGGTGTACGGCTTCCCGGAGCTCCGGGGCCAGCGGGAGAAAATCGCCGCCGCCAAAAGGGTGGCCAACCCCGGCTGTCACGCCACCGGGTTTATCTCCATCGTCCGCCCCTTGATGGACCTGGGCCTGCTGGAGAAAAACGCCCTGCTGTCCTGCTTCTCCCTCACCGGCTACTCCGGCGGGGGCAAGAAGATGATTGCCGAGTATGAGGCCCCCGGCCGCAAGTCCTACATGGACAGCCCCAGTCTCTACTCTATGCTTCAGCGCCACAAGCACCTGCCTGAAATGCAGGCCCTGTGCGGGCTGGACCATCCGCCGGTTTTCTCACCCATTGTAGACGACTACTACAAGGGAATGGCCACGACGGTCCCCTTCCACCTCAGCCAGTTCAAGCCGGGGACCAGCCTCCACTCCCTGTGTGCGGCCCTGTACGAGTACTACGCCGGACAGCCGATGGTGTGGGCGGTGGAGGACCCGAGCTGCGAGGACCTGCACGTAGGGATGCAGATATACAGCGGCGTTGTCAGCGGCAAGGACTGGCTGTCCCTCACCGTGGCGGGTAATATGGATCGGTTTACCATCACCGCCCTCTTCGACAACCTGGGCAAGGGGGCCTCGGGGGCGGCGGTGCAGAACATGAACCTGATGCTGGGCTTTGAGGAGACGAAGGGGCTGAACCTGTAGGGGCGCACAATGTGCGCCCGCGGGCGGCCAAAGGCCGCCCCTGCACGGGATGCTGCTGAGAGAAAGCCCTTGCCTCTCCAAAGAGGCGGTAACCTGAAAGGCAAGGGCAGAGCCCTTGCCCTACGTGACGAAATAACAGCAACCATAAGGAGTTATGACCATGATAAAAGAAATTACCGGCGGCGTGTGCGCCGCCCAGGGCTTCAAGGCCTCCGGCATCCACTGCGGCGTGAAGGAGGGCAGCAGCCCCTCCAAGAACGACCTGGCGCTGATTCTGTCTGAGAAGGAGTGCGCCGCCGCCGGGGTATACACCATGAACCGGGTCAAGGCGGCCCCTATCTACGTCACCATGGACCATCTGGAGAAGGGCGTAGCCTGGGGGGTGGTGGCCAACAGCGGCAACGCCAACGCCTGCTGTCCCATGAGCCACGAGAACGCCGAGGCTATGTGCGCCTTTGCGGCCAAGGCCACCGGACGGGAGGCAGAGGACTTCATCGTCTGCTCCACCGGCGTCATCGGCCAGACCATCAACATCCAGGCCATCCAGACCGGCCTGCCCAAGGCGGCGGCGGCCCTGTCCGCCGGCGGCTCTGACGCCGCCGCCACCGCCATCATGACCACCGACACGGTGAAGAAGGAGATCGCCGTCTCCTTCGACCTGGGGGGGAAAACGGTAACAATCGGGGCCATCGCCAAGGGCTCCGGCATGATCCACCCCAACATGGGCACCATGCTGGCCTTTATCACCACCGACTGCGCCATCACCACCGAGGTGCTCTCAGAGCTGCTGCGCGAGGTGGCCGCCCGCACCTTCAACCGGGTCACCGTAGACGGCGACACCTCCACCAACGACACCTGCGTGGTGCTGGCCAACGGCATGGCGGGCAACGAGCTCATTGAGTGGAAGGACGAGAACTGCCAGGCCTTCCAGAGCGCGCTGGAGTACGTCTGCCGCCACCTGGCCCGGGCCATCGCCGGCGACGGCGAGGGGGCCAGCCGGCTGGTCACCTGCAAGATGACCGGGGCCCGGAGCGAGGAGAGCGCCGAGCGCCTGGCCAAGGCGGTGGTGGGCTCCTCGCTGGTGAAGGCCGCCATGTTCGGCGCCGACGCCAACTGGGGCCGGGTGCTGTGCGCCATGGGCTACTCCAAGGCCCCCTTCCGCCCCGAGCACGTGGACGTTTCCTTTGAGTCCGCCGCCGGCTCCATCCTGGTCTGCCAGCAGGGAGACGGTTTGGCCTTTGACGAGGAGCTGGCCAAGAAAGTGCTCACCGAGAAAGAGGTTATCATCGCTGTGGACCTCCACGAGGGGGAGGAGAGCGCCGAGTGCTGGGGCTGCGACCTCACCTACGACTATGTAAAGATCAACGGCGACTACCGGACGTAACGCACGTCCTCTGTAGGGGCGGACATTGTCCGCCCGCGGGCGCGCACTGCGCGCCCCTACATCCGGAATTCGGAGGTAAAACCATGTCCTTCAACGAAATCGACCGGGCCCAGGTATTGGCCGAAGCCCTGCCCTACATTCAAAAATTTACCGGAAAGACCATTGTGGTCAAGTACGGCGGCAACGCCATGGTATCCCAGGAGCTGCGCCGGGCGGTAATCTCCGACATCATCCTCCTGTCTCTGGTGGGCATCCGGGTGGTGGTGGTACACGGCGGCGGGCCGGAGATCAGCCAGATGCTCAAGCGGCTGAACATCCAGTCCCGCTTTGTAGACGGTCTGCGCTACACCGACGAGGAGACCATGGAGGTGGTGCAGCAGATTCTCTGCGGCCAGGTGAACAAAAACCTGGTGTCCACCCTGAACCGTCTGGGGGGCCGGGCCATCGGCCTGTGCGGCCTGGACGGCGGCCTGTTCCAGGCCAGGATGCTGGATGAGAAGTACGGCCTGGTGGGGGAGATTGTCAAGGTAAACGCCGCCCCGGTGTTCGACGCGCTGAACTGCGGCTATATCCCCGTGGTGTCCACGGTGGCCCAGGGGGTGGACGCCGAGGTGTCCTACAACATCAACGCCGACACCGCCGCCGCCAAGCTGGCCACCGCCCTGGAGGCGGAGAAGCTGCTGCTGCTCACCGACGTGCGGGGCCTGCTCCGGGATCCCAAGGACGAGTCTACCCTCATCCCAGAGCTCCAGCTGTCCTCCGTCCCCGCCCTGGAGCGGGAGGGGATCATCTCCGGCGGCATGATCCCCAAGGTGGAGTGCTGTGTGGAGAGCGTCCGCTCCGGCGTCAAATCCGCCGTCATTCTGGACGGCCGGGTGGAGCACTCCATCCTCATCGAGCTGCTGTCTGACGCCGGCGTCGGCACCATGCTGACCAACTGACGGGGCTTAACCCGTAGGGGGCGGCCTCCGCGCCGCCCCGCCGGAAAACGGATGGGTGATAAAACGGGGCGGCACAGAGGCCGCCCCCTACATATAAACAAGGAGGGACCTCCATGACCTTTGAAGAGATAAAAAATTTGGACGAGCAATATGTCATGCATTCCTACGGCCGCTTCCCCGTGGCACTGGACAGGGGACAGGGAGCCACGGTCTGGGACGTGGACGGCAGGGAGTATATCGACTTCACCGCCGGCATCGGGGTGGCCTCTCTGGGCCACGCCGACGAGGGCTGGCTGAAGGCGGTTGCCGGTCAGGCGGCCAAGCTGGCCCACATCTCCAACCTGTTTTACACCGAGCCATACGCCAAGGCGGCCCAGGCGCTGTGCACCCGCACGGGGATGGCCAACGTGATGTTCGGCAATTCGGGGGCCGAGGCCAACGAGGCCATGATCAAGCTGGCCCGGAAGTGGTCCTTTGACAAGTACGGCAAGGGCCGGGGAACGGTAATCACCCTCCATAACTCCTTCCACGGCCGCACTATCACCACCCTGGCCGCCACCGGTCAGGACAAGTTCCACAACTACTTCTTCCCCTTCACTGAGGGCTTCCGCTACGCCGACGCCAACGACATGGACAGTGTAGAGGCGGTGGCCGGCCATGACGTGTGCGCCGTCATGGTGGAGCTGATCCAGGGGGAGGGGGGCGTGCTGCCCCTGGAGAAGGAATTTGTGGCGAAGGTGGCCGACCTGTGCGCCAAGCGGGACTGGCTCCTCCTCATCGACGAGGTGCAGACCGGCGTGGGCCGCACCGGAACGCTCTTCGCCTTCCAGCAGTACGACATTCAGCCCGACGCGGTCTCCTTTGCCAAGGGCATCGCCGGGGGCCTGCCCTTCGGCGGCGTGATGGCCAATGAGAAGTGCCGTGAGGTCTTTACCCCCGGCACCCACGGCACCACCTTCGGCGGCAACCCCATCGCTGCTGCCGCCGCCTGCCATGTGCTGGACCGGATGGACAGCGGCTTCCTGGCCCAGGTGGAGGAGAAGGGGGCGTATCTCCGGGCCCAGATAGAGGAGATGGGGCTGCCCTGCCTGGGCAGAACCAGGGGCATGGGCCTGATGATCGGCGTAGAGGTTAAGGAGGGCTGGACCAACCGGGACCTGGCCGCCAAGCTCATCAGCAGCGGCCTGCTGGTGCTCACCGCGGGCCCTGGCCTGCGCTTCCTGCCGCCGCTGACCATCACCCAGGAGGAGATGGACAAGGGCCTGGCCATTTTGAAGAGTACGCTGGGATAACGTCATGTAGGGCAAGGGCTCTGCCCTTGCCTTTTTTAAAGAGGCGATGATCTGATCAGGCAAGGGCAGAGCCCTTGCCCTACATCACAAAGTTTGGAGGAACAACCATGAAAAAAGACCTGTTAAAGCTGCTGGACCTGACGCCGGAGGAGATCACCGCCATTTTGAACAAGGCGGACCAGCTGAAGTACGAGAAGAAGCACGGCATTGCGCAGAAGTACCTGGAGGGCAAGACCCTGGCTATGATATTCGAGAAGAACTCCACCCGGACCCGGGTGTCCTTCGAGGCGGGGATGTTCCAGCTGGGGGGCCACGCCCTGTTCCTCTCCGGCAAGGAGAGCCAGATTGGCCGTGGGGAGCCCATTGAGGACACCGCCCGGGTGCTCAGCCGCTACTGCGACGGCATCATGATCCGCACCTTTGGCCAGGACGAGGTGGAGCAGCTGGCCAAATACGCCGATATCCCGGTCATCAACGGCCTCACCGACTTCTGCCACCCCTGCCAGGTGCTGGCCGACCTGCTCACCGTCCGGGAGCACAAGGCGGTGCTGGAGGGCCTGAAGCTGTGCTACATCGGCGACGGCAACAACATGGCCAACTCCCTCATCGTGGGCGGCCTGAAGACGGGGATGGAGGTGTCGGTGGCCTGTCCTGCGGGCTACGACCCCGACCGGCAGGTGCTGGACTTCGCCCAGAGCGATCCCGCATACAAGTTCTCTCTCCACCGCGCCCCGGAAGACGCCGCCGCCGGAGCGGATGTAATCTTCACCGACGTGTGGGCCTCCATGGGCCAGGAGGAGGAGAAGGCGGTGCGGGAGAAGGCCTTTGCCGGCTATCAGGTCAACGCGGAGCTGATGGCCCTGGCCAATCCCGGCTGCATGGTGCAGCACTGTCTGCCCGCCCACCGGGGGGAGGAGATCACCGCGGAGGTCTTCGAGGCCCACGCCCAGGAGATCTTTGACGAGGCGGAGAACCGCCTCCACGCTCAGAAGGCGGTTATGTGCCTGCTGATGGAGGACAAATAAAACGCGAAGGCCCCCGGCGCAAGCCGGAGGCCTTTCTTTTGCCTTTATCCCCTTCCCCCGTCCTCGGCGGTGGCCTCGGGGACGCTG
This sequence comes from Lawsonibacter sp., assembly GCA_022794495.1. Classification (GTDB taxonomy): domain Bacteria; phylum Bacillota; class Clostridia; order Oscillospirales; family Oscillospiraceae; genus Lawsonibacter. The sequence continues at coordinate 8,595 of JAAWEX010000085.1, forward strand.
TCATAGTCCCACTGGTGGTCGGTGTCGGCCAAAAAGTCGCTGGTGACGTTGAAGTAGGTGTACACAAACTCCCCATTTTCG
>JAAWEX010000002.1 GCA_022794495.1 Lawsonibacter sp.
GCTTGGGGACTCCAAATATAACGAGAGAAGAAGCGAGTGTGAAACGGCGCTTTCCGAGCTGCAGAAGGTAGTGGAGATCAGGAGCCTTGTGGTTATGATTACAGTCGGGCCGGGGCATATTTTGTGACTATATGCACAACAGAACGGGCTCCGATTTTCTGGAAGGATTTTTTGTGCCCTGAGCTGTCTCCATCGGGCATGATTGCTTCGGAAGAGGTTAGAGCCCTGGAGGAGCGGTTTCTGCCGGTCCGAATTGAAAAATATGTCATCATGCCCGATCACGTTCACATATTGCTTACGTTGAGGAGGCAAGGGCAGAGCCCTTGCCTTATCCCTCTGGCTCTGCCCTTGCCTTATCCCTCTGGCTCTGCCCTTGCCTTATCCCTCTGGCTTTGCCCTTGCCTTTTCCTCCGACACTGCCCATGCCCTTCCCGTCCTTGCCTAATCTCCCGGATGCCCTTGCTGCCTCCCCCGGAATCTGTCTGCCTCGGAATGACATTTTATCCCCTGACGGGGATGGGCAGGGGTAGAACCCCTGCCCTACATGATGTGGCTGGGTGGTATATGGAAAGGTTTGCCTATTCCCCAAAGGGGTAAACCAATAAGAGAACAAAATATAGAGGTGGAGAAAATGGGCTTTCTAATGTTCACGCTTCTGCTGCTTCCGGCCATGCTGCTGGCTGCGGCGGTGCAAACGGTGCTCAGCCCCTTCGCGGGGATACTGGCCCCGGTGCTGGAATTGCTCAATGACCCGGTGTTTGTCTACCGGGCGGTCCAGGCGCTGCTGGTCTGGAACCTGCTGGTACTGGCGGGGCTGGTGCTGGCGCGGCGGCACATGAAGCGCCGGGGCGGGCCAGGCTGGGAGTGGGAGTACATCCACGCCGTCCAGGGCGGACGGCGGATTTGGCGGCGGCTGGTCTGCCTGGCGCTGTGGCTGGGCCTGCTGTGGGAGATCATGCTGGTTCTCCTCTTCGCCTTGCTTTTGAGCTTCCCGTCATTCTTTTTCTGATTTTAGCAAAGGAGTAACAAGCTATGCACACACACATCACCGTCAAGGGCGCGCGGGTGAACAACCTGAAAAACATCGACGTTAAAATTCCACGGGACAAGCTGGTGGTGCTCACCGGCCTGTCCGGGTCGGGGAAATCCTCCCTGGCCTTCGACACCATCTACGCCGAGGGCCAGCGGCGGTATGTGGAGTCGCTGTCCTCTTACGCCCGGATGTTCCTGGGCCAGATGGAGAAGCCGGATGTGGACTATATCGACGGGCTGTCACCGGCCATCTCCATCGATCAGAAGACCACCTCCAAAAATCCCCGGTCCACCGTGGGCACCGTCACCGAGATTTACGACTACCTCCGTCTGCTGTGGGCCCGGGTGGGCACTCCCCACTGTCCCATCTGCGGCAAGGAGATCAAGCAGCAGACCATCGACCAGATCATCGACCAGGTTCTTGCCCTGCCCGAGGCCACCCGCATCCAGGTGATGGCTCCGGTGATCCGGGGCAAGAAGGGGGAGCACGCAAAAATCTTCGAGGACGCACGAAAGTCAGGCTACGTCCGTGTCCGGGCGGACGGCTCCCTCTACGACCTGTCTGAGGAGATACGCCTGGACAAGAACAAAAAGCACCACATCGAGATTGTGGTGGACCGGCTGGTCATCCGGGAGGACATCGCCCGCCGGCTCACCGACAGCGTGGAGGTGGCCTCCAACCTGACGGGGGGCCTGGTGGTGGTGAACATCGTGGAAGAGGACCGGGACATCATGTTCTCCCAAAATTACGCCTGCGAGGACTGCGGCGTGTCCATCGAGGAGCTGTCCCCCCGGATGTTCTCCTTCAACAACCCCTTTGGGGCCTGCCCCACCTGCATGGGGCTGGGCTCCCAAATGAAGATCGACCCGGAGCTCATCATTCCGAACCGGGACCTGTCCATCGTGGAGGGTGCGATTACCGCCTCCGGGTGGAACAATATCAAGTCCGACGGCATCTCCCGGATGTACTTCGACGCTCTGGCCAAAAAGTACAAGTTTAAGCTGAACACCCCCATCAGGGACCTGTCCCCCGAGGTGCTGGACGTGATTCTCCACGGCACCAACGGGGAGAAGCTCACCCTCCACTACGACCAGCCCAGGGGAAAGGGCACCCTGTACCAGCCCTTTGAGGGGATTATCAACAACCTGGAGCGCCGCTACCGGGAGACCCAGTCCGACGCCATGAAGCGGGAGCTGGAGGAGTGTATGTCTCAGTGCCCCTGCCCCGCCTGCCAGGGCCGGAGGCTGAAAAAAGAGTCCCTGGCTGTCACTGTGGGGGGGCTGGATATCGACAGCTACTGCCGCAAGAGCGTTACCGAGGCGCTGGACTTTATGGAGGGTCTGGTCCTCAACGAAACCCAGACCATGATCGCGTCCCAGATTTTGCGGGAGATCCGCAGCCGCCTGGGCTTCCTCCAGTCGGTGGGGCTGCAATACCTCACTCTCTCACGGGAGGCGGGCACCCTGTCGGGTGGGGAGAGCCAGCGCATCCGCCTGGCCACCCAGATCGGCTCCTCTCTCATGGGGGTGCTGTATATCCTGGACGAGCCCTCCATCGGACTGCACCAGCGGGACAATGACAAGCTGCTCCAAACCTTGAAGGAGCTGCGGGACCTGGGCAACACCCTGCTTGTGGTGGAGCACGACGAGGACACCATGCGGGAGGCTGACTATATCATCGACGTGGGCCCCGGCGCGGGGGTGAACGGAGGGCAGATCGTGGCCGCAGGGACCCCGGAGGAGGTCATGAACAACCCCGCCTCCATCACCGGGGACTACCTCACCGGGCGGAAAAAAATCCCCGTTCCGGCCCGGCGGCGGAAGGGGAGCGGACACTATTTGAAGGTCTTCGGCGCGGCGGAGCACAACCTGCGCCAGGTGGATGTGGAGTTCCCCCTGGGGACCTTCACCTGCGTCACCGGGGTGTCGGGGAGCGGAAAGTCCTCGCTGGTGAATGAAATTCTTTTCAAAAAGCTGGGGGCCGACCTGAACCGCACCAAAACCCGGGCGGGAAAGCACCAGCGCATCGAGGGGGAGGAGTTTTTGGACAAGGTCATCAACATTGACCAGTCCCCCATCGGCCGGACGCCCCGGTCCAACCCGGCCACCTATACAAACCTGTTCAGCGATATCCGGGACCTGTTTGCCTCCACGCCCGACGCCAAGAGCCGGGGCTACGGCCCAGGCCGGTTCTCCTTCAATACCCGGGGCGGGCGGTGCGAGGCCTGCACCGGCGACGGCCTGCTGAAAATTGAAATGCACTTCCTCCCCGACATCTATGTCCCCTGCGAGGTGTGCAAGGGCAGGCGGTATAACCGGGAGACTCTGGAGGTGCGCTACAAGGGCAAGAACATCTACGAGGTGCTGGAGATGACGGTGGATGAGGCGCTGCCCTTCTTCGAAAACATCCCCAAAATTTACAACCGCCTGAAAACCCTGGAGGAGGTGGGCCTGGGCTATGTGAAGCTGGGCCAGCCCTCCACCGAGCTGTCCGGCGGCGAGGCCCAGCGGGTCAAGCTGGCCACCGAGCTGTCCAAGCGCTCCACGGGCAAGACCATCTATATTCTGGACGAGCCCACCACCGGCCTCCACTCCGCCGATGTCCACAAGCTCATCGAGGTGCTCCAGCGCCTGGTGGAGGGGGGCAACACTGTTGTGGTCATTGAGCACAACCTGGACGTGATTAAAACCGCCGACCATATCATCGACCTGGGCCCCGAGGGGGGCGACGGCGGGGGAAATATCGTCTGCACCGGCACCCCGGAGCAGGTAGCCGCCTGTCCCGGCTCCTATACGGGGCAGTATCTGAAAAAGATGCTGGAGTAACCCCCGTCCCCGCCCTGCGTGCAAGCTTGGGAATGCGTTGTAGGGGCGGCCTGTGGCCGCCCGCGAAGTCCGCATATATTTTGTGCGGGCGGACAATGTCCGCCCCTACATCCGATGTCCCCGGGCCCGTTGTAGGGGCGCATAGTATGCGCCCGCCGGAATCCGGCGGCTTCCGGTGAGACACGGGCGGCCACAGGCCGCCCCTACACAGACTGTGCGTCCCTCAGCCTGTCCGGAGCCACCCGGACAGCTCCATCCCCAGGCGGAAGCCGTGGGCGAAGGAGAGGAAATTGCTGGTGTCCAGGAGGCGGTATATGGAATAGGGGATATCTCCCCCTTCCCAAAGCTGCTGGGCCTGTGTATAATAGGCTTGATACTCCGGGTTGTTGTCGAAATCCAGACGGGACTGGTGAATTTCCTGAATATAGAGCTCTTTGAGTTTTTCTTCCATAGCTGATGTCACCTCGCAACTTTTGAAGTTGCTTGTATTATATGATACTTTTAATGTTGTGTCAAGGGGGATTTATAAAAAAGATGGAAATTATATTGCCAGGCATCGCAAATACCTTGGGAAGATTGCGAAGAGAAAAAAAGATGAAGCAGAGAGAGATGGCGGAGCTGCTGGACTGTACGGTCCAGCACTACCAGAGAATCGAATACGGCAAGGTCAACGTCCCCGCCACGACGGTGATCTTTCTGGCCGACTACTTCGGCGTGACGGCCGACTATCTGCTGGGCCGGACCGGCGAGGAGAACTAGGAGTTTTTTATGGAGCTGTTTCAATATCTCACAGACACCACCGGGGGCAAGTGTCTGTTCACCATGCTGGTGTCCATGCTTCCCATTATTGAGCTGCGGGGGGGCCTGCCCTTCGGCGTGGCGCTGGGGCTGCCCTACTACCTGGCCTTCCCGGCGGCGGTAATCGGCAATCTGATTCCGGCGCCCTTTATCATCGTCTATATCCGGCGGGTTTTTGAAATGATGCGGAAGTATCTGCCCAGCCTCAACGGCCTGGTGGACAAGCTGGAGAAAAAGGCCCACCTCAAGGGAAAAAAGGTGCAGAAATACCAATATCTGGGTCTGTGGCTCTTTGTGGCCATCCCCCTGCCGGGGACGGGGGCCTGGACGGGCTCCCTGGCGGCGGCCTTCCTGGGGATGCGGCTGAAAAAGGCCATGCCCGCCGTGGTGCTGGGGGTGCTCACCGCCGGGTGCATCATGCTGGGGCTGACCCACGTGGGGGTCAACCTGTTCTCCGGGGCGGTGTAAAGGGAAAGGCCTTTCGCCCGAGGGAAGCAGGCCGGATATCACACCACCCCGTGTCCCGCCGCATAGAATGCCCCGGAGGTGTTGCTGAAATGGGTATGCTGTGGGATGTTCTGCTGGCCGGGATTTGTGTCTGCGGATTGGCTCTGGTGGGCTGGTGGCTGTTTGGACTGCTGCTGCGCCCCCTGCCGGGGCGGGGCGCCAAGGTGGTGCTCCCTGGCCGGGGGGACGGAGAGGCGCTGGAGCAGCAGGTGCGCTCCTTCCTCTGGCTGCGGGGGATGGGGCTGTTGCGCTGTCCCATCGTCATCGCCGACGCCGGCCTCACCCCCGCCGGCTGGGAGCTGGCCACCCGCCTTACCGCCCGCTGGCCCGAGGTGATTCTGTGGCCGGCCGGCGAGCTGGGGGATTATATTGCGGGAATGTAGGGGTGCACACTGTGCGCCCGCCCCTGCCCTGCACGGCGATAACATACGCTGAAAGGAGGAGGCGCCCATGCCGGATCAGGAGCTGGAGATGATTGAGGGCACCGTCTCCGCTGTTATTTTTCAAAATGAAGAGAACGGCTACACAATTCTCAAGCTGGACGTCCGGGGAGAAGAGGTGACGGTGGTGGGGCCGATGGCCGGAACGGCGCCGGGGGAGTATCTGTCCATCCGGGGCCGCTGGACCCGGCACCCCACCTACGGTCCCCAGATGAAGGCGGAGGCGGTGGACCGCCGCCTCCCCCAGAGCATGCAGGAGATATTCCACTATCTGTCCTCCGGGGCCATCAAGGGGGTGGGCAAGACCACCGCCCGGCTCATCATCGAGGCCTTCGGAGAGGACTCCCTCACCGTCATTGAGGAGGACCCGGAGCAGCTGACCAAAATCAAGGGGATCACCAAAAAGCGGGCCCGGCAGATCGGCGAGGTCTTCCGCCAGCAGATGGGAACCCGGCGGCTGATGGAGTTTCTCACCCAATACCAGCTTCCTCTGGAGCTGGCCGCCCTCCTCCGCCGGGCCTATGGCGACGTAGCGCTGGAGGTGGTGAAGGCCAACCCCTACCTGCTGGTGAGCGAGGAATTTGAGGTAGACTTCTCCCAGGCGGACGGCCTGGCCCTGGCCCTGGGGGTGGGGGCGGAGGACCCCCTGCGGCTGGAGGCGGGGCTGCTCTTCGAGCTGGCCCACAACAACTACAACAACGGCCACACCTTTCTCCCCCGGCGCAAGCTGGTGGGGGCCGCGTCCACCCTGCTGGAGGTCTCTGGCGAGCTGCTGGAGGACAGCCTGGAGGCGCTGATCCGCCGGGGGGAGGCGGAGTGCGAGCAGGTGGCCGGTCAGGAGGCGGTGTATCTCCCCGCCCTCTACGAGGCTGAGGCCTACATCGCCCAGCGGATTTTGGAGATGAGCCGGGCGGAGCTGCTGCCGCCCCAGGGGCTGGACAAGCTGATCCGGCGCATCGAGCGGGAGCAGCGCATCTCCTATGCCCCGCAGCAGCGCGCCGCGGTGGAGCTGGCCGCCGGGCGGCAGGTGATGCTCCTCACCGGCGGGCCGGGGACGGGCAAGACCACCTGTCTGCGGGGGGTGCTGGCCCTCTTCGAGATGATGGGGCTTACGACCGCGCTGGCCGCCCCTACCGGCCGGGCGGCCAAGCGGCTGGGGGAGCTGTGCGACACCGACGCCTCCACCATCCACCGCCTGCTGGAGACCGGCTTCGATCCCCGCTCCGGCAGGCTGGTGTTCACCAAAAATTCCTACGACCCGCTGAAGGCGGACGCGGTCATTGTGGACGAGACCTCCATGGTGGATGTGCCCCTGATGGCCGCCCTGCTGGACGCCCTCCAGGACGGCTGCCGCCTGGTGCTGGTGGGGGACCCGGACCAGCTGCCCTCGGTGGGGCCGGGGGTCCTGTTTGCCGATTTGATCCGCAGCGAAGCGGTGCCCACCATCCGCCTGACGGAAATTTTCCGCCAGGCCGCCCAGAGCGCCATCATCCGCAGCGCCCACCTGATTAACCGGGGGGAGGCGCCTGACCTGCGGCGGAATGAGGGGGACTTCTTCTGCCTGGCCCGCCGGGACCCGGAGGCGGTGCTGGATACCGTGGTGGATCTGTGCCGCCGGCGGCTCCCGGAACGAATGGGGATTCCGGTGGATCAGATTCAGGTTCTCTCCCCCACCCGCCGCCGGGGGACGGGGACCCGCGCCCTGAACCAGGTGCTTCAGCAGGCCCTGAACCCGCCTGGGGAGGGGAAGGGGGAGCGGCGCTTCGGCGACTGGGTGTTCCGGGCGGGGGACCGGGTGATGCAGGTGCGCAATAACTACGACATCCTCTGGCGGGAGGAGGGGGGAACCGACTCCGGCATGGGGATGTTCAATGGGGACATCGGCGTCATCCGCTCCATTGAGAGGGAACTCATCACCGTGGATTTCGACGGCAAGGTGGTGGAGTACTCCCCCGACATGCTGGGGGAGCTGGAGCCCGCCTTTGCCATCACGGTACATAAGGCCCAGGGCAGCGAGTATCGGGCGGTGATCCTGGCCGCCCTGGAGGGGGCCCCCATGCTCATGACCCGGGGGGTGCTGTATACCGCCGTCACCCGGGCAAGGGAGCTGTTTATCGTGGTGGGCGACCCAGCCGCCGTGGCCGGAATGGTGAACAACAACCGCCAGACCCGGCGGTACTCCGGTCTGCGGGCCAGGCTGATGGAGAAATAAAAAAGCACGCGGACACTCCTTGGAGGTGTCCGCGTGGCGTGGACATTCACAAAACGGCTGCTTTTTGTACCAAAAAGCGGCGAAAAAAGCGAGTTTTTGCTCCTTTAATGATGTATTATCTTGACAAAATAATACATATTGTATAAAATCCACGGTGGGCGGACACTTTCGCCCGCCGATTTTATACCCCCAGCCACGCCGGCAGGGCGGGATCGTCCCAGCGGGTGAACCAGCAGTCGGCCAGGGCCTTGAGCTGGGGCTGCTCGGCGTCGGAGTTGACGTCGTAGATGACCCCCAGGGAGAAGCCGGCTTTTTTGGCGGTCTGGGCGGCCACCAGGATGTCCTCGAAGATGACGGTGTTTTCCGGCGTGCCCCCCAGCCGCCGGATGGCCTCCAGGTAGACGGCGGGCTTGTTTTTCCCCTCGCCCACCTCCTCGCAGGACAGGAGGAAGGCAAAATAATCCCGCACCCCCAGCCGGCGCAGACAGATGTCGATGAGCTCCGGGGTGGTGGAGGAGGCGATGCACATCTGGACCCCCGCCGCCTTCAGCCGCTCCAGAAAGGCCTCTGCCCCCGGCTTCAGGGGGACATCGGAGCGGTAGTGCTCCGCCATAAGGCCGTTGACCTCGGCGCAGATTTCCGCGGGGGTCTCAGGCAGGTGGTAGGCGCGGATGAACAGGTTGGCGGTGCCCTCCATGGTCAGGGCGATGGACTCCTCCTGAAGCTCTGGGGAGAGGGGAGGAAAGCCCCGGCGGGCCAGAAACTCATCCCCCAGCCGGTTCCAAAAGCCCATGGAGTCCACCAGGGTGCCGTCCATATCAAAAATTGCAAATTTTTTGTCCATATAGAATCCCGTCCTTGCGTGAAATTATCAGAAGCATTATAATAGAAACAGCCATAATGCGCAAGGTTTTTTACAGATGATTATGATAGAGGAGGAGCGCCCTATGACCGATCAGGAGCTGGTAAAAAAAGCCTTTGAGATGCACCAATTTGCCTATGTGCCCTACTCCCGCTTCCCGGTAGGGGCGGCGATCCTTACGGAGGACGGCCGGGTATTCACCGGCTGCAACGTGGAGAACGCCGCCTACGGCTCGACCATATGCGCCGAGCGCACCGCCATTTTAAAGGCGGTGAGCGAGGGCTGCCGGGAGGGCTGGACCGCCATCGCCATCGCCGGGCGGGGAGAGGACTACTGCTGGCCCTGCGGGGCCTGCCGGCAGATGCTCTACGAGTTCGCGCCGGAGCTGCGGGTGTTGGCCGCACGGGGGGACGGGAGCTGTCAGGAGGTCCCCCTGCGCGAGCTGCTGCCCTACGGATTCGGGCCCAAATCGCTGATTTAAAAAATTTCCACCGGAATAAACCGCCCAAAAGCGTATAAACTACCTGCGGAACCCGAGATAAGGAGGTGGTTTGACGTGATGATGGACAAAATCGCCCTGACGCTGCTGATTATCGGCGGCCTGAACTGGGGCAGCGTGGGCCTGTTTCAATTTGACCTGGTGGCCTTCGCCTGCGGCGGCTCAGGCAGCATGATCAGCCGAGTGATCTATACCCTGGTGGGACTGTCCGCCGTGTGGTGCGTCTCCCTGCTGTTCCGTGACCGGGACCCGGTGGAGGAGCGGCGCTGAACGTTTTAAAAAGATGGAGGCCCGGAGCGTATGCTCCGGGCCTCTCCTGCACTTTTGAGGCGGTTTGGCCCCCGCAATGGCGGGGAAAACTGCCTGGAAGGGCGCGGGGACAAAAAATTTCCTTCACGATGTTATGTTTTGCCGGTGTCAGTCCGATAAAAATAATACAGAAAGATTTTCTTTAGACAGATTGAGCGCCCTGTTTCCGGGGCTTTCAGGAGGTATATTATGTTTATATCGAGACGAGAGGGCTTTTCCACCGTCCCCATCGCGGCCGGCACGCTCCGGGGGACGGGCGCGAAGCCTGCCCGGACGGCGGAGACCGGCAGCTTTGACCAGATTTCCCTGGGGCAGGAGACCAACCCCACCTTCCGGTCTATGGCTGCCGCCCTGTCCCAGCAGGTGCGCACCTATAACACTACAGGCAAGATTCAGGACCTGCAGGCCCAGGTGGCGTCCGGCGAGTACCGGCCCGATGCCCGGGAGACCGCAGCCCGGATGCTCCTGATGGGAGAGGGAGAATAATATGGCGGGCACAAGCTGGCAGGATTACTTAAAGCTTCTGCGTGACCTGAGCCACACCCTGGAGCAGCTTACCCAGGTGGAGCGGGAGAAGAACGAGGCCGCCGCCGCGGGGGACGTTCAGGGCGTTGAGGCGTGCATGAAGCGGGAGCAGGCTATGAGCATGAGTCTGCGGGGGTACGACCAGAAGCGCACCGCCATGCTGGCCGCCCTGGGCCTTGCAGACGTCAGGCTCAGCGGCCTGGCCGACCGCTGCCCCGAGGAGCTCCGGCTGGAGGCCAAGGCCACGGCCGAGGAGCTGCGCCGGCAGTATGGCCTGTTCAAAGCGGCCAGCGAGGTGGCGCGGCACACCCTGGAGCTGAACCTGCGGGCCATCGAGCGGGTGCAGAACCAGCGGGCCGGAGACGCCGCCCAGGCGGACGAGGAGCGCAAAACCCATCAGACCGATTTCCGGGCTTAAGCCCGTCAGTGATAATCAGATAGAAGGAGAATAATTATGGCTGTTATTGGAACCTTTGGATCATTTACCGCCGCGCGGCTGGGTATCTACGCCTCTCAGGCCTCCCTGAACGTGACGGGCAACAACATCGCCAACATCAACACGAAGGGCTATACCCGCCAGCGGCTGGATCTGGCCTCTCTCAACTCCACCGGCAGCGCCCGCTACGCCAACAGCTTTAACCTGGACATCGGCTACGGGGTGCTGGCCAAAAGCGTCTCTCAGCTGCGGGACCCCTATCTGGACATCCTCTACCGGGATGAGCAGGCCAGTGTGGGCGCCACCGAGGCCAAGCTGAAGGGCCTGAAGCAGCTGTCCCACATCCTGAACGAGGTGGGCAAGGGCGAGGGCGAGTTTGGCGTTTTAGAGGACAAGTTCAGCGAGCTGCAGGATCAGCTTCAAAAACTAAACGATAATGTGGGCGACGTTTCCATGGATGCCAACGTCCGCTCCGCCGCCGAGACCCTGTGCAACCTGTTTAACCAATACGCCAACGCCCTGACCAAGACCAAGGACACCCTCACCGAGAACCTGAAGGGCGACGTGAAGGAGGTTAACTCCATCCTGAACCAGATTCGAGAGCTGAACGTGCAGATCAGAGAGGCCGGCATCCGCAAGGACAGCGCCCTGGAGCTGCGGGACACCCGGAACGTGCTCATCGACGAGCTGTCCTCCTATATGAAGATCGACGTGCGCTACAGCCTGGAGAAAATCGGCGATTACGGCGAGGTGGAGAAGCTGACCATCTCCCTTGCCGACAGCGGCACCCCGCCCATCGAGCTGATTAACGGCATCTACGGCACCCAGCTGTCTATGCCCGAGGAGAGCGCCGCCCGCAACCCCTATTACAATCCCGACCTGCCCACAAGTAATCGGTTTATCAGCAGCAAGAGCAAGCTGCCCGATGTGATTGTGTACACCAATATGGAGCGGGACGCCATGCGGATGCCCGGGGGCGATCCGGTCACCAACGACGCGGCTGGTTCGGCTTATTTAGAGGGCCTTGATCCGCCCTTTGACCCTCTGGACGTGGCTAATTATTATGACATTAACGCTACAGACGCAGACGGCAATCGGACGTCCGGCAAGTACCTGATTTTGGATGCGGATGGAAATACCGTCCGCACCACCGACGTGGAGGCGGACGCCACCAAGGTAGACAACGCCAAGAAGGGCTCTGACACCAACCGGTTTTGGATGCAGCTGGCCCCCCTGGTGGACGACCGGGGGCGCTATCTGAAAAACGAGCTGGGCTACGACATCACCGAGCCGGTGGACCTGGGGGACAACACCCTGTATGGCTCCCTCCAGTCCATGCGGGAGCTGCTCACCGAGGAGGGCGAGTTCGCCAGCGCGGAGGATAAGCTCTTCGACCCGGACGCCACCATCAAGCGGGGCATCTCCTATTACCAGCACAACCTGGACGTTATGGCCCGGAAGTTCGCTGAGAAGATGAACGAGGCCAACAGCCAGATCAGAGTGGACGCCAATGGCGACCCTGTCCTCGATGCAAATGGCAATTTTATTTATGACAAGGTTTTGCTGGGCTACGAGACCGAGACCGACGCCGACGGCGTGCAGAGGTATAAGGTCAACCAGGCCAGCCAGAAGTATCAGGATATGATGGATCAAGTGAGAAACGACCCTGACCTCAAGGACTGGGAGGACTATGTGACCCGGGTGGACCTGACCGGCGTGCCCGACGATTTGAAGGAGAAGATTCGGCAGCTGCAAAAGGAGTTCTTCCCCCTGGAGGGGGTCGCCCAGGGCGACACGGATGCGACGGCGGGCGAGGCTATCTTCGCCGGCGGCGTGCTGTTCAGCAACCGGGGCGACGGAGATAAGGTGGACAACATCTCCGCCTCCAACATCACCATCTCCAACAGCTGGACCATCGGCAACAACCGGGTTTTGAACACCAAGAAGGCGGATATGCTGGCCCACACCACCGATAGCGACAATGTCCGCCACATCATCACCATGCTCAACGAGGATATGGAATATAAGCCCGGAGAGATTGAAGAGATTCTGCCCAGCGACAAGGACCTTTCGGCCAGCGCTGATAAGACCTACTTTACGGGCAGCTTCCAGGATATGCTGACCAACTTCAATACCATCCTGGCCACCGAACAGAGGGATACTACGATTCTGTACAACAACTACACAACCAAGGCCCTGGCGCGGGATAACGACCGCTCCAGCGTGTCCGGCGTGGACCTGAATGAAGAGGCTACCAGCATGATGCAGTATCAAAAATCCTATTCCGCAGCCTGCCAGCTGATGACCACCCTGGACTCCATGCTGGATAAGCTGATTAACGGTACCATGAGATAGGAGGTAATCTGAAATGGGCTTTCGCATTACAACCAACATGATGATGAGCACCTACCGATACAACCTGATGAAATCCACCAATAAGCTGAGCGGCTCCTCGGACAAGGTGATGACCCACCGCAACTTCGGCAGCTACGCCGAGGACCCCACCGCCGCCACCCAGGCCTTCCGTCTGCGCCGGGACTACCGCAAGACGGCCAGCCAGCTGTCCAATACCGACAGTGTCTACAATAAATTCCACACCGCCTGGACCAATCTGGGGGGCATCATCACCGATATGACTGACGCCAACGGCCGCGTCTCCGCCATTCGGGGCAACAACGACGGCACCGGCGAGGCCCGCAGCGCCCTGGCCAAGGTCCTGCGGGAGACCGGCGACTCGGTGATTCAGGCCATGAACCAGAAGGTGGGCGACCGGTTTATCTTCGCCGGCAACGACGGGCTGAACGTCCCGTTCAGCTGGAGCAAGGACGCCGACGGCAATAAGATTCTGCTCTACCGGGGCATCAACGTGAACAGCCAGAACCCGGAGGACCTGGCGAAGCTGAAGGCCATGACTGAGGAAGAGATCAACATCGACATGGGCATGGGCCTGAAGGAGGACGACAACGACGTTTTGATTAACGGCTCGGCCTTTAATGCGGCGCTGTGCGGCCTGGACTTTTTAAACTACGGCGTGGACAAGGACGGCGACCCCAAGAATGTAGCCCTGGTCATGCGGGAGCTGGCCGACGTGTTCGACACCTGGGGCGAGAACGGCCAGAGGTATCTGCCGGAGGAGTACCGGGAGATGAGCGAGGCGGACCTGAAGGAGCTGATGAAGAACGACGAGGATGTGGCCAAGGAGATCAACGACTACCACGACGAGATGGAGGCCAAGGCCTTCCGCCTGATGGATAAGCTGAACGCCGCCCAGGAGCATCTCACCGAGAAGTATGTGGAGCTCAACGCCGACTCCTCCTTCCTCCAGACAAACAGCAGCATGCTCTCCTCCCAGAAGACCGATCTGAACACCCAGATCCTGGATGTGGAGCAGATTAACCTGGCTGACGCCATCACGCAGATGTCCTGGGACCAGTACTGCTACAACGCCGCGCTGAAAATCGGAAACCAGCTGCTCAGCCAGTCGCTGATCGACTATATGGGTTAACTTCTCCACTGCGTTTATTGTGTGTATTTGAGGGTAAGGATGCCTTGCAAGTATAGTAGAAGGGAGTGCGTATCACACAATGAAACCGTTGATTGAGATTACAACAGTCCCCATTCAGATTGAGATGAAGACCACCACCGCCAAGCTGGAGTATGCCAGGGGCACCGCTGAGATGGAGATCAGCCGCGACAACGGCAGCCTCCAGATTAAAAGCCGCCCCATCAAGGTGAACATCGACACCTTTGAGGCCCGCAACTCCCTGTCCCCCACCCTGGCCCGCTATCTGGATCAGAACGCCCAAAAGGGACATCAGGCCGCCTACGAGGCCACCGCCACCTACGCCCGCCAGGGCCAGCTGCTGCTGGAGACCAAGGTGGGGGAGGAGCTGGTGACCCAGTTCTCTGAAGAGGCTATGATGAAGGACGTCAAGACCAATATCGGCCTGGACTTCCTGCCCGATCCGGGCCCGGAGATTACCTGGGACCCGGGCGAGCTGAATATCCGCTACGAAATGGATAAGCTGAACATCGACTGGAGAATGAACGAGGGCAGCTTTGAGTTTACCCCCGGCGATATCGAGTTTACCGTTACCCAGCGGCCTGATGTGGTAATCAAGTACGTGGGCGGCCCCCTCTATGTCCCCCCCTCTGCCGACCCCAACTATGTGCCGGTGGATGTGAGAGCGTAAGCAGGGGCTTTGCGCCGCGGATGATATTAGGAGGAAACATGCGTTTAAGCACCAAGTATTTTGGCGAGATTGACTGCCCGGAGGAGGAGAAGCTCTGCTTTTCCGAGGGCCTGTTTGGCTTTGAGGAGGAGAAGGAATTTTTCCTGCTCCCCTTTGAGGGGGGCGAGGGCAGCCTGCTGTGCTTCCAGAGCGCGGCGACCCCCCAGCTGGCCTTTGTGGCAATGAACCCCTTTTCCCTCATGCCGGACTATGCCCCCGTCCTGACCCCCGGCGAGCTGAAGGCCATGGAGGTGGAGCGCAGCGAGGAGCTGTGCTTCTATGCGCTGTGCGTGGTGCGCAACCCGGTGGGGGAGAGCACGGTGAATTTGCGCTGTCCTGTGGCGGTGAACGACCGGACCGGACGGGCTATGCAGGTCATCCTGGGGGAGGGCGGCTACCATATGCACCACCTTCTGTCAGATTTTGGACGGAAGGAGGAGGCCACATGCTGATCCTTCAACGCAAGGAGGGCGAGTCCCTGCTGATCGGGGACGAGATCGAGGTTACGGTCCTGGCCGTGGAGGCGGGGCGTGCCCGCCTGGCCATCCAAGCCCCCCGCAGCGTGACCATCCTGCGCAGCGAGCTGAAGGTGGCCGCCCAGACCAACCGGGAGGCGGCGGATGAGGAGGTCTCCCCCCTGGAGCTGCTGGGCGTGCTGAGAGAGCGGAAAAGAGACGAATAAACCTGCAAATCACCGCGTATTCTTATGAAATGCGCGGTGATTTTTTCGCCGGAAAATACCGTGAGTCCTTCGAGATACCGCAAGGCAGCGCTGTAAATCGGCAGAATTGGGGAAAACAGGGGCGGAGCAGATGGGGAATTTACGGAAATTACCATTGCAATCGGGCGCTGGATGCGGTATGATAGGAAAGACTCTCCAAGGGCTGGGGCTGGCACGGCCCCCTGTGCCTCAAGTAAAATTTACGGAGAATTATTTCTCCAATGTCTTGCAATGAGCGGAAATATGCGCTATAATGAAAGCGTCTCAGCCGCTGCGTGCGGGGGGCGAATAAAAGTGAAAAATCCTCTGCTGGCGCTTGATTTTCAGCGGAGACCATGTTAAAATCAACAGATGGATTTTTGTCTGATCTCGGGAGGAGGAACCCAGATGCCCGGATATTTATTTTCCAACTCGCTGCTCATGCTGGAGCGGGCCATGGACTACCAGTGGACCAAGTTCAGCGTGATCTCTGACAATATTGTCAACGCGGAGACCCCCAACTATAAGCCGAAATATGTCACCTTCGAGGAGGCCCTGAGCGCCAGCATTCGTTCCTCCGTCCGAAATACCGACCGGAAGGGCGCCTCCGTCCGCTCCGCCATCCTCCGCTCTCAGCCCATCGTCCATGTGGCGGAGGAGGAGAGTATGCGGATGGATGACAACGGCGTCAATGTGACCGAGCAGTCCACCGAGCTCACCCGCACTACCTATCAGATGAACTACACGATGGACGCGATCAACAATAATCTGAGCCTGCTGCGCACGCTGATCCGGGGGCAGTAGGACAGACGGACAGATTTTTGAAGCTTAGGAGGGATGCGGCATGGCATTTGTCGGCGCCATTGATACCATCGGTTCTGGTTTTACCGCCCAGCAGGAGCGGCTGGATATTATTTCTGAGAATATTGTCAACATGGGCACCACCCGCACGGAAAATGGCGAGGGCCCCTACCGCAGGAAGGTGGTAGTATTCCAGGCGGGCAACGGAACCACAACCCAGTTCCGGGACGTGCTGGCCGGCGTCAGCTCCCGCTACGCCTACCGCAGCCGCTGGGGCGTCACGGATAAGGCCGGCGTACGGGTGGCGGAGGTGGCGGAGGACCCCTCAGACTTCAAGCTGAAGTATGACCCCAACGACCCGGACGCCAACGAGGACGGCTATGTGGAGATGCCGAATGTGGACCTGGTAAAGGAGATTACCGACGGTATGGCTGCCAGCCAGGCCTTCTCCGCCAATGTAACGGCGTTTAATTTACTTAAGAATGTGCTCTCCAAGGGATTGGAGATCGGAAAATAACCGTGATCTAGGTCGGGCGAAGTTTTGCTGAGGGACAGCAGGTCCAAAAGCGGAAATAGTCTGGCCTGGATTCGTGTTTTTTGCAATCATAGAAGCCGGGGCCTGGGGGCCCCGGCGGGAGGTATGTGTTATGATGGAATTCAGACCAATCGAGCCCCTGTGGGACTCTTTGAGCCAGCCTGCCCAGCCGGCCGGGCAGAACCCCGCCGGCTCTCTGTTCGCCAGCGTGTTCCAGTCGGCCATCCAGAACGTTCGGGACACCAACGCCCAGCAGGTTGAGCTGGAGTATCAGCTTGCCACCGGACAGATCGACAATCCGGCCCTGGTGACCACTGCGGCCAGCAAGGCCAGCACCGCGGCGCTGCTGCTGATGGAGATGCGCAATAAGGCCGTGGACACCTATAATGAGCTGATGCGCATCTCCCTGTAAGCCGTGGACACGGGATTTTTTAAGATAACAACAGTCCGGAGGGGTTCAAGTTGCAGACAAAGCTGAAGGGCCTTTTAGAGAAGATAAAAGGCTTTTTCAAAAAACTGAATAAGAAGACCCTCATTATTCTGGCCGTGTGCGCCACGGTGATCCTGGCGCTGATTATTTGGGCGGCCCTCATGCTCAACCGGAAGGAGTACGCACTGCTGTACACCGGCCTGAACGCGTCGGAGACCACTACTGTGGTGCAGTACCTCAACGAGCACCAGGTGGACTACCAGGTGAGCGGAGATAAAATTCTGGTGCCCAAGGGCCGTGAGATGCAGATCCAGGCCGACCTGGCCCAGGGGGGCTACTTCACCACCGGCTTCAATTACGATTTCTATACCCAGTACATCAACAGCTTTTCCACCAACGCCGAGCGGATTGAGGCCATCCGCATTGCCACCGTTCAGAAGCTGGAGGCCACCATCCGCCTGATGGAGGGCGTCCGGGACGCCCAGGTAGACATCCAGCCGGGGACCGAGCGGGTCTATATGCTGGACGACAACGTCTCCGCCGGCACCGCCTGGGTGCTTCTTACCCCGGACGGAAACCGGGAGATCAGCAGCGGAGTGATTCAGGCAATCCGCAATCTGGTGCTTCACGGCGAGAAGAGCCTGAACATCGAGTCGGTCACCATTGAGGATATCTATGGCAATCCATATGGTGAGAACTCCGACATCGACACTATGAACGACGCCAGCGCCCTGCGGGCGGCCATCGAGCAGGAGACCGAGAGAAAGGTCCGCCGCAACGTGCTCCAGGCTTTGGAGTCGGTCTATGGCGCGGGCAGGGTTAACGTAGCCGTCAACACGGTGGTGGACGTAAACCGCAAGCGCATCGAGTCCACCAACTACACCCAGCCCGAGGGCTCCACAGAAAACGGAGGCCTTATCGGCACCGAGAAGTGGTGGTGGGAGTACGGCCCCTACGATACCAACCCGGTGGGCGGCGTGGTAGGAACCGGCACCAATTCCGATATTCCCAACTATCCCAACCGGGTGCCCGGCACCGACGGCAATGAGAACTACTCCCTCGGGCAGGGCGAGCAGAGCCACGTGATTGACCAGACCATCACCCAGGAGGAGCAGCTGGCCGGACGGATTGTGGACATCAGCGTGGCGGTGACCATCGACCAGAACTCACCCAACGCCGGAGCCATGACCCTCCAGCAGCTTACCAGTCATGTGGCCGCCGCCTCGGGCGTCGGTTCGGAGAATCCCGAGTCCCATGTGTCTGTGATTATCGCGCCCTTCGCGGTGGAGCCCCCCGATACCACCCCCCACGGCATCCTGGCCTTCCTGGCCAACGTGCCTGACTGGATGGTCCTGGCCGCCATCGGCGGACTGGTGCTGTTCATCATTCTGCTGATTATCATCCTGCTGCTGCGCCGCAGAAGCAAGAAGAAGAAGCAGGCCCGGCTGGAGGCCCTGGAGGCCGAACAGCGTGCGGCCGAAGAGGCTGCGGCAGCCGCGGCTGCGGCCGAGATTCTGGCCGCAGCGCCTACCGGCGGCGCAGATATTATGGAGGTCAATACCGAGAAGAGCATGGAGCTGCGTAAGAGTGTCCGGCAGTTCGCCCAGAACAACCCGGAGATTGCAGCTCAGATGGTGAAGGCCTGGCTGAAGGGGGAGGATGTCAATGGCTGACGCGTTGAAAATTGAACTGACCTACCCCCAGAAGGCGGCGGCAGTCATCGTCTCCCTGGGCGCGGAAAAGGCCTCCGGCCTGTACCAGTACATGGACCCGGAGGACGTGGAGGCCCTCACCTTAGAGGTGGCCCGGCTGGGTATGCTCAACTCCGAGCAGACCGAGGAAGTGCTTACCGAGTTCTATCAGAACTGCTTGACCAGCAAAGCGGTCACCGAGGGCGGTCTGGAGTACGCCCGGTCGGTGCTGGAAAAGGCCTTTGGCAACCAGACCGCTCTGGCCCTGCTGGAGAAAGTGACCAAGTCCCTGAAAAACCGGGAGTTCGCCTTCCTGGACAAGGCGGACGTCAAGAGCCTGTTCTCCGCCCTGCAGAACGAGCGGCCCCAGACGGTGGCTCTGGTCCTCAGCTATGTGGACCCGGACAAGGCGGCCGGCGTCATCGAGCAGCTGGAGCCCCGCCGCCAGATTCGAGTGGTGGAGGCGATCGCCACCATGGAGAGCGCCTCTCCCACCGCCATCAAAACCATCGAGGCGGAGATGGAGCGCAAGTTCTCCAGCATCATTACCCAGTCCAACGTCAAGGTGGGCGGCATCGACTACGTGGCCGACATCATGAACAACCTGGACCGCTCCAGCGAGAAATCCATCTTCGACGGCCTGTCCGCCCACAATGCCGACCTGGCCGACGAGATCCGCAAGCGGATGTTTGTCTTCGAGGACATCATTACCATGGACGACCGCTCGGTACAGCGCTTCGTCCGGGACTGCGACCCCAGAGACCTGGTGCTGGCCCTGAAGACGGCCAACGCCGACGTGGCCAACAAGCTGTTTTCCAACATGTCCTCCCGTATGGCCGAGAGCATTCGGGACGACCTGGAGGTTACAACCAACGTACGTATGAAGGATGTGGAGGACGCCCAGCAGAGGATCGTCGGCGTCATCCGCGATTTGGAGGAGAGAAACGAGATCATCATCATGAAGGGCGGAAAGGACGATATCATTGCGTAACATCCTGAAAGGTTTCCTCGCGCCCAACGCGGAAGCTTACGTCCTGCCCAGCGCCGATGACATCACCTTTGAAGAGGGCATCAGCGATTTCGCCCTGCCCTCGCTGGATGAGGAAGAGGAGTTCCTCCCCTTTGAGGAGCCGGCCCCTCAGGAGCTGGACTACGTCATAACAGAGGAGGAGCCCGAGGCGCAGCAGGTGGAGGAGTGGGAGCCGGAGCGGGTGGAGCGCCCGAAAGAGCCCGAAACTCCGGTCCACTACGCCCAGCTCCAGGCCGAGCTGATTTTAAACAAGGCCCGGGAGGAGGCCCAGCAGATTCTGGACCAGGCCCGGGAGCAGGCCATGCAGGAGCAGGAGGAGATCCGGGCCGGCGCCCGGGACGAGGGATACCGCGAGGGCTACGCCCAGGGCACCGCCAAGGCTCTGGACGATGCGGTCCGGGACCGGGAAGCCACCGCAGCCCGGCTGGAAACTCAGGTCCGGACTTTTTTGGAAAAGGCCTCTCTGGCCAGGGAGGAGATGATTCTCCAGAGCAGGGAGGAGCTGGCCGAGCTGTGTCTGGCCGTGGCGGAAAAGGTAGTGCGTGTCAGCCTGAAAAGCAGCAGCGAGGTTATCGTCCGCATGATTCAGACCGCCACCGAGCGGATGAAGCGGCAGGAGTGGGTACACATTTACATCGCCGGCTGCGACGCCCGCCAGATGGCGAAGATATCGCCGGCGCTGACCAGCAGCCTTGGAAGTCTGTCCCAGCACATCAAGATTGTCCCCATGGGGGATGAGGAGAGCGGCACCTGCATTGTGGAGACCCCGGAGGAGATCGTGGACGCCAGCGTGTCCACCCAGATGTCCCACATCCGGGACGTCCTTCAGGACCAGATGGGCTCCCAGTGGATCCAATGACATAGAGGAGAGGCACATGTTTCGGGAACTGATCCCCGCTGTCCGCTCCGCCGAGACGGTAGGCCGGACCGGGAAAATCGAAAATATTGTGGGTATGTCCATCGAGGCCTCGGGCGGCCGGGCGGCCATTGGCGATATCTGCCGCATCTATTCCAACGAGTCGGGCGGCCAGATTCCCGCCGAGGTGGTGGGCTTTAAGAACGACCACATCCTGTTGATGCCCTACGCCAATATGAGCGGCATCTCCGCGGGCAACTTTGTCCGCAACACCGGCAGGCGGCTTACCCTCCCGGTGGGACCCTTTCTGCGGGGCCGGGTGATCAACGCCCTGGGCCAGCCCATCGACGGACTGGAGCCCTTCCAGCGGGCGGACACCTTCTCTGTGGACAGCACTTACATCAACCCCATGGCCCGCCCCCCCATCCGGGAACGGATGGAGTTCGGGGTCAAGGCCATCGACAGCCTGCTGACCATCGGCAAGGGTCAGCGTATTGGCATTTTCGCCGGCTCCGGCGTAGGAAAATCCACCCTGATGGGCATGATCGCCAAGAACGTGAAAGCGGATATCAACGTCATCGCCCTGGTGGGCGAGCGTGGCCGGGAGGTTCTGGAGTTCATGCGCAAGGACCTGGGGGAGGAGGGGATGCGCCGCTCGGTTCTGGTGGTTGCCACCAGCGACCAGCCCGCTATGCTGCGGATGAAATGCCCCAGCGTGGCTACCAGCATCGCCGAGTACTTCTCCGGCCAGGGCTACGACGTCCTGCTGATGATGGACTCCCTCACCCGCTTCGCCATGGCCCAGCGCGAGATCGGCCTGGCCATCGGGGAGCCGCCGGTGGCCAGAGGCTACACCCCTTCCATGTACGCTGAGATGCCCAAGCTCCTGGAGCGCAGCGGCAACTTTGAAAAGGGCTCCATCACCGGGGTCTACACCGTACTGGTGGAGGGCGACGACACCAACGAGCCCATCGCCGACACGGTGCGGGGCATTCTGGACGGACACATTGTCCTGTCACGGCAGCTGGCAAACGCCAACCACTTCCCCGCCATCGACGTGGGGGCCAGCATCTCCCGTCTGATGGTGGAGATTGTCTCCCCGGAGCACAGGGCTCTGGCCTCGAAGCTGCGGGACATCATGGGTGTGTATGAAAAAAATTCCGACCTGGTGTCCATCGGCGCCTACAAGTCGGGCACGAACCCAAAGCTGGACTACGCGCTGACTAAAATTGACGCGATTAACCAGTTCCTGATGCAGGGCGTGGACGAGTCCTTTGGCTATGAGGAAAGTCTGGCCGAGATGGCGCGTATCCTGGAATGAGTCCTTAAGAAAAACCAATAAGAAGAGGTTGAACGGCTGATGAAGAAATTCCGCTTCTCTCTGGAGACAGTGTTAGACTACAAGCAGCAGGCGCTGGAGGCCCTTATGGCAGAACACGGCGCGATCCTGGCCCAGGTGAGGGATCAGGAGGCGGTGGTGGCGGGCCTGGAGCAGGAGCATCTCCAGGTGGATGAGGAGTTCTCCAGGCGCAAGCTGGAGGGACTCAGCATTCTGGACGCCCTGAATTACGAGCAGTACCTGCGGGCGCTGGAGCGTGAAATCATGGAGGAGCGCCGAAAGCTGGAGCTTTTGCGGCGTAAGGAAGAGGCCAAGCGAAACCAGGTTGTGGAGGCCCGAAAGGAGACCGCCACCATCGAGAAGCTGAAGGAGCACAAGCTGGAGGACTACCGCAAGGCGGAGCAGAAGGAAGAAGAGCAGCGCATAGAGGAGTTTGTCTCCACCACCCGCGCAATGGCTGCGGCGGGTATCTGACAAAGGGAGCAGCACCTGATTCTGGTGTTTCTCTATAGATCGGGTCACAGAAAGGGGGTGATTGCAGTGAGCACGCCGCTTTCGTTCTGTGACATCAGCGCACGGTATGGGCAGGCGCCCGCTCCCCAGAAGACCCTGGAGGAGCAGACCGGGTGGAATTCCAAGGAGCTCTTTTTATCCTACCTGAGCAAGGTGCGGGCACAGCGTAAGCAGGACGCCAAGGAGGACAAAGAGGACGCCCTGATGGCCATGATCGACGCCATGAACGCCCCCAAAGAGGACCGGGAGGCGGGAAGGACGGACATGGCCGGAGCCGAGTCCCTGAGAAAGGCCGGCCAGGCCATCATCAAGCAGTACGATGGCAAGGTCGCCCCCAGCGAGACCTTGGCGGTCCAGGCCCTTCTGGCCTGTCTGGGCGACCGGTTTACCTTTGAGGAGGCAGACCAGGTCCAGGACAACCGGGAGAAGGCCCAGGAGCTGGAAGAGGAGAAGAGCTTGGAGGTCACAGAAGCGCGCGACCCAGGCAATCCCAGCGCACCCGATGAAATTTGAAAGGAGGTGAAAGAGACATGAATGTAACAGACAGATGGATGCTGGAGCAGATGCAGCAGATGGCCGCCGCCATGGCCGCCTCCCTGCCCAAGACCGTCCAGAACACAGACGCCAAGCCGGAGAAGGGCGAGAGCTTCCAGGACATGATGAACAAGGTCCAGGACAAGAAGACCGAGGCCCCCAAGAAGGACGCCGTTCAAAAGGAGGAGCCCGTCCAGAGCAAGGAGCCTGTGGAGGAGGGCCGGAAGGTTGAGGTGACCAAGAACGCGGATGGCACCGAGACCAAGAAGGTGCCCCTGACCGCAGAGGAGGCCGCTATGGTGGCCGCGGGCTACGCCGCCCTCTCCCCGGTGATGGAGGACGGAACCGTGTGGCTGGCGGTATTTGTAGGTGAGGGCAGCGCCCAGAGCAACCCCCTGGTGGACCGAATCCTGCTGGGCGAGGAACGCACCTTTGCCAGCCGGGACTTTTCGGCGATCTTTGTGGACGAGTGGGTGGTAGAGCCCTCTGAGGAGCTGACCGCCGCTCTGGAGAAGCTGCTGCAAAAGGCCGGCGATCCCCGTTCCGCGGAGAGCATCCTCGGCGGACTGGAGGAAAAGCTCCAGAACGCCCAGCCCAAGCTGGAGATCGTGGTCAGCACGCCGGAGACGGAGCAGACCGGCGACCAGGACGAGACCGGCCTCGGCGGCGAAGTCAACACCGCTCAGCCTCTGTTCAAGGACGTGAAGGCCGCCCCGGTGAAGGTGGGCGAGAACTTCCAGCTGGACACCGAGCAGCCTGACATGGATGCGCAGCTGGCCGAGAACATCCGCTACGCGGCGCAGCAGGGCCTGAGACAGCTTGAGATTCGCCTCAGCCCGGAGAATTTGGGCGAGCTGACCGTAAAGCTGACCCAGAACGCCGACGGCGTATTGCAGGTTGTGCTCCACGCGGCCAACCCCAAGGCGGCCAATCTGCTGACGCAGCACCTCGACGGCCTTAACGCGGCCCTCCAGGGCTACAGCCAGACCAACGAGGTTCAGGTACACGTTCAGCGCGGCGAGGACAGCCAGCAGGCCCAGCAGCAGTATCAGCAGGCCGACCCCGACGGCCGCAACCGCCAGCAGCAGCAACAGCAGCGCCAGGAGCAGCACAGCGACGGCCAGGACTTTGTCCAGCGGCTGAGACTGGGACTGTTTAACCTGGAGGATGTAATTTAGAAGAGCAGAGGTGAAACAGTATGGCAGATTACAGCTTTGACATTGCAAACCGCTTCAGCACCTATAAGGCCAAAACCGACTTTGACCCCACCGTGAACCGCGGCGAGGAGCAGGAGCGGCTGGAACAGGAGCAAAAGGACAAATCCACGCTGTCCTTTACCGACATGCTTGGCCTGATGGTGGTCCAGTTCCAGAACCAGACCATCGACAACCAGGCCGACACCAGCGACATGATGAACCAGCTGGTACAGATGAGCTCCATGCAGGCCATGACCGAGATGACTACCCAGATTAAAGAGCTGACCCTGGCCAACGTGATGGCCTACGCCGCGTCTCTGGTGGGCCAGACGGTCACCGTGGGCGTGTGGAACGAGGAGACCAAAGAGGTGGAGGAAATTGTAGGCGTGGTGAAGGGCACCGGCACCTACGACGGACAGCAGGTTATCTACCTGGACAACGGCGAGGGCTACTTCCTGAGCGATATTATGGCCGTTGGCACGCTGCCTCCCAAGCCGGAGAAGCCTGAGGAGCCCGACGAGGGCGACGGAGAAGGCACTGACCCGGTGGATCCCGACGGCGGCGACAAGGGCGACACTGACCCGGTGGACCCCGACAGCGGCGACAAGGGAGAAACTCCCCCGGCAGACACCGGCAGCAAGGACGAGGCGAAGGGCTGAGTCCGGCGGTCAGAACGGAAGCTGACCCCAAATAAGCGGACAGGAGGTCCGCGAAGAAAGTAGAGGTACACCATGGCAGAACGCATTTCTCCGATCCAGGGCGTCAGCCCGGCGGAACGCGTCCAACAGGCCGGCCGAATCAATCCGGCAGCCGGACAGTTTGGCGCTCTGCTGCGACGGGAGATCAAAGAGGCGGAGCCCGCTATCTCGTTCTCCAAGCACGCCCAGAGCCGGGCGGCGGAACGGGGGATTCAGGTGGACGATACCCTCATGGGCCAGCTGGCCGACTCGGTAGAGCGTGCCCAGGCCAAGGGAGCCACCAATATCCTGGCCTTCGACGCAACCCGTGCCTTTATTATCAACGTCCCCCACGGGCGGGTGATTACCACCATGTCCCAGGAGGAGATGGAAGAGAACATCTTCACAAATATCGACGGCGCTGTACTGCTGAAATAACAGAGAGCAGGACCTTTATGGATGCTTTGGTCCCCTGCCCGAATGACAGGGGACCCGGCAGCGCCCCAGCAAAGGAGTAATGTTATAATATGACTGGCGCAATGTACGCCGCCATCGGCGGCCTGAAATCCCACATGAGCAAGCTGAACGTCATCGGCAACAATATTGCCAACGTCAACACCTACGCCTTTAAGGCCGGCCGCATGACCTTCCAGGAGTCCATCTATGCCACCAGCCGCGCCGGCTCCAACGGCGGAGTCACTGCCGGCGGCAACAACCCCTCCCAGATCGGCTACGGCTGCTCCGTGGGCTCCATCGACCTGAACATGAGCCCCTCCACCTACGCCCCCACCGGCATCGACCTGGACTGTATGCTCCAGGGCGAGGGCTTCTTCCTGGTGGGCGATAAGGACGGCAACATCCTGGGCAACGACGGCGTGAAGCAGCTGAACCTGACCCGGTGGGGCAGCTTCTGGCAGGACCCCGAGGGCTATATCTGCGACCGCTACGGCCAGGTGGTCTACGGCTTCGCCACCGTGCAGAACCCGGATTATGACCCCACGGTGACAAAACCGAATGAGGGTGATGCCGACTATGAGGAGAAGCTGGCGGCCTGGGAGCTGGCCAGTAAAAAGACGATTGTCAGCACCCAGCTGGTTCCCCTGCGCGTGCCTCTGTCCGCCGCCGAGCCCACAAAAGAAAACGGCGGAATTACAACAACTCAGGTGGATGGCAAGGACGTGGAGAGCGTCCAGTGGACGAAGGGCGAGCCGGTCTACCCCTATCTGACAGAGCAGGTGGTCGATGGCAAGACCTATATGACTAACAACTACCCTCCCACCAGCGGCAAAGCGGTTGCTCCTGGCGGCGGTAACAACCAGCAGCCTCCTGCCGGCGGTGCTGCCACCGATGAGGGGAGCAGCATCATCGCCGCACCCAATACTGACCCCACCAGCATCTCCAAGGAGATGATCTGCCAGCTGAAGGAGATGCAGATCGACAAAAACGGCGCGATTATTGGCGTTGCTTCCAACGGCGACACCGTGGTTGTGGGCTATGTGGCGGTGGCCAACGTAGACAGCCCCGACGGCGTGACCCACATGGACGGCCCCTACTACAAGGCCATGGGCGGCGCCGGCGGCGTCCGGGTCTCCGCCCTGGGCGGCGTGCTGGAGGGCAAGTACCTGGGCAACCAGGTGGTGAAAGAGGCGAACGGGAATGACCCTGCCGTCGTCCCTGACCCCGCTGACGCCATTGTCAACGAGAAGTCTGTGGAGATCCGCAACGGCGGTCTGGAGGCCTCCAGCACCGACGTCGCCACCGAGTTCTCTGAGATGATTACCACACAGCGCGGCTACCAGGCCAACACCCGTATCATCACTGTCACCGACTCCATGCTGGAGGAACTGGTGAACATGAAGCGGTAAAGCTGATGAAGCACTGACCCAGCCTGCCCGGCGGGGCTTTTCCCCCGCCGGCGGGCCCATATGAAAGGACGGTTTATCATGATCCAACTGACCAAGCGCAACGGAGAGCGTTTCCTGCTCAACCACAGTCAAATCCAGTGCATTGAAATGATCCCCGAATCCAAGATCGTCATGATGAACCGGGACTACTTTATTGTAAAGGAAAGTCCGGAACAAATCATCAGACGGATCACGGAGTATAATGCCAAGGTGCAGGACGTGCATCGCGCCCTGACCATCGTGGACCGGCGCTGAAAAGCGCCGGCCGCAGGGAGCGTTTGACAGGCGTTGGGAACCTTGTGCCTGAGGCGGGCCGCGTTTAAGCGACGCCTTTCAAATGCCCCCTGAGAGAAACATAATTAAGGGGTGGATTAGTTATGAATATTACGTATATCATCGGTGTAATCGCGGCATTCGGCGTTATGGTCGTCGGTATGATGCAGGGCGGCGACGGCGGCTTCCTGACCCCCGGCCAGATTATGAACTTTGTAGACGGCGCCTCGGTATTCATCACCATCGGCTGTACCTTCGCCGTTTTGATTGCCAGCTTCCCGATTCCCACGCTGACCTCCATCCCCAAGCACTTCAAAGTGCTGATGAATACCAAGAAATATGACCCCATGGCCATCATCGAGCGGCTGGTGGAGCTGGCCCAGGTGGCCCGGAAAAACGGCCTGCTGGCCCTGGAAGAGATGGGCAACCAGGAGAGCGACCCCTTCTTCAAGCAGTGCATCATGCTGGTGGTGGACAACAACGACGCCGACCAGGCTCGGGAAATCATGATGAACGACATCGAGCAGTCCTCCGCCCGCCACGAGGACGCGGCGGGAATGTATGACAAGGCCTCGTCGGTGGCCCCCGCCTTCGGCATGGTGGGTACGCTGGTAGGTCTGATTAACATGCTGAAGGGCATGGACGTCACCGGCGAGGGCGGCGCCAGCACCATCGGTACCTCGATGGGCACCGCTCTGATTACCACCCTGTATGGCTGCGTGCTGGCCCACATGATCTTTGGCCCCATCGCCACCCAGCTGCGCCAGCGGGACGAGGAAGAGACCCTGTGCAAGCTGATTATCGTAGAAGGCATCATGTCCATTCAGGCCGGCGCAAACCCCAAGTTTTTGCGTGAGAAGCTGCTTACCTTTATGAGCCAGAAGCAGCGCACCGACGACAGCGGCGGAAAGAAGGGCAAGAAGGGCGGCGAGGAGTAATTCCTCCCCTTAGAAGAACTGAGGTGAACTGATCTATGGCAAGCATTAAAAAGAAATCTTCCGGCGGCGGAGGCGGCGCCAACTGGATGGACACCTATGGCGACATGGTCACTCTGCTGCTGTGCTTCTTTGTTCTGCTCTACTCCATCTCCACCATCGACGCGGAGAAGTGGATGATTGTAGTGCGCAGCTTCAACCGGGACGCCATGGTGAATGAGCCGGAGAATCCCCCGGGACCTGCGCCTGATAATCAGGATAGCACCGGCGGCGACGGTATGCCCGCCCTGTCAGAGGTGGAAGAGGACCTGACTGAGCTCTATAAATACCTGAAAAATCTGGCCGCGGCTGAGGGTGAGGGCACCATCACCGTCACCCAAGGCACAGGCTATGTGTTTATCTCCTTTGCTGACGCGGTCTTCTTCGACGGCGACAGCTACATCCTGCGCCAAGAGGGGAAAACGGTGCTGGATAAGGTGATCCCCATCCTAGACAAGGTCAGCAAGTCCATCGACGAGCTGAAGGTAATCGGTCACACCGCCCAGGCGGGCAACACCCCCAACCCCACCCTGCCTGACCGCCTGCTGTCCAGCCAGCGGTCGGCCACCGTGGCCGCCTATGTGCAGGACCGGATTTCTCTGGCCCCCGGCCGCATCATTTCCGAGGGCGACGGCCAGTGGCGCAACAAGGCGGACAACGCCACCCTGGAGGGGAAGGCCCAAAACCGCCGCGTGGAGATGATCGTCACCGGGCGGGGACTGGAGAACGAGCTGGGCAGCAGCTATGACAAGTACAACAAGATACTTGAGGAGTACAACACGAAGCTGGAGAGCACGGGCGTGACCGAGGTGCCCGACTGACGATAGAGCCCCAAGGCGGGGAGACCTGGAATTAAAATGAGGGAACGATATGGCTGAAGTCTTATCACAAAGTCAGATAGACGCCCTGCTGAACGCAGCCCGCAGCGGCGAGCTGGACATGGACAGCCCGAAAGAGGAGTCTACTGAGAAAAAATATCGTAAATATGACTTTTACAGCCCGCGCAAGTTCACGAAGGACAGGCTGAAGATGCTCAACAGCATCTTCGAGGGCTACGCCAGGGTGATCAACTCCAGAATCAACGCCCTGCTCCACGCTACCTGCGAGATTGAAGTGGACAGCGTGGAGGAGCAGCGCTACTACGAGTTTTCCAACGCTCTGACCGAGAGCGACGTGGTGGCCCTGGCCAAGATTGATTTGGAGAAGCTTCAGGGCGAGGACCCCATCCTGGTTCATATGGACACGCCGGTGGTGCTGTCTATGCTGGACCGCATGATGGGCGGCGAGGGTGAACCGGATCCATCCATGTCCAGCGAGTACAACATGACGGACCTGGAGCTGAATATGTACGAGGACCTGATCGCAGACCTCATCCCCATCATGGGCAGCAGCTGGGAGAACTACATCACGATCCATTTCTCCTATATCCGCACTGAGGTGAATCCCACCCTGGTCCAGCTCATCGGCTACGACGAGACGGTGGTGATTGTGGGCATTAACATCAAATTTCCCAACTGCACGGGCCGGATGAGCCTGTGTCTGCCCGGCGAGATGCTCACCAACATCTTCAGCGAGATCAGCAAGAGCACCAGCCGCCGGAGCACCGGGGAGGACAAGTCGGATGAAATCTTCGACTCCCTGCGGGATTCCGAGCTGGAGATCGTGGCTGAGCTGGCCCGAACCAGGATATTACTCAGCGACCTGTTCCACCTGAATGTGGGCGACGTAGTGGATATCAAGCGATCGAAGGACGCGCCGGTCTTCCTGAATATTGGAGGGCGAAGGTGGTTCGACGGGAAAATGGGCACCAGTAGCAAGCAGGTGGCCGTGAAAATCGGAGAGACCTACATTAAACAGTAGGCTAAAAGGAGCGAATCTGGATGGAAGATATTATTTTTAACCCGATGGAAATAGATGCCATCGGGGAGATCATGAACATCAGCCTAGGCTCCTCGGCCACCGCGGCGTCTAACATGCTGGATCACCGGGTGGACATTACCACACCAAGGGTAAGCGTGGTCAACGTAGAGGATTTCACCCTGGGCAAAATCGAACCGGCAGTGGGCGTGGAGATCAAGTATGTCTGCGGCCTGGAGGGCAGCAACATCATGCTCCTCAAGCGCAGCGATGTGCGGGCAATCACAGACATTCTGCTGATGACCGAGACCCCCGACGAGGAGTTTGAGCTCAACGACCTGTCCATCAGCGCGGTGTGCGAGGTCATGAACCAGATGATGGGCTCCTCGGCCACCGCCCTGTCCGACCTGCTGGGCCGGATGGTGAACATCTCCACCCCGGAGTCCTTCGAGCTGCAGGACCTGGATAAGGTGAAGGAGGAGCACTTCCCGGTAACCCAGGGTCCTGTGGTGGTGGTCCGGTTCAACCTGATTATCGAGGGCGTTCTGGACAGTGAGTTTATGAACGTCATGTCGGTGGAGCTGGCCAAGGAGCTGATCGCCGGCTTTGGACTGGAAGTGGAGGAGCCGGCGCCTGCTCCGGCTCCCGCCCCTGCGCCGGCGCCCGCTATGGCAGCCGCCGCGCCCCAGGGCCAGCCGGGAATGGCGGCCGCCCCCATGGCCCCCGGTGCGGCTCCCGCCCCTGGCGGAATGCCCGAAATGCCGGGCTACCCCGGCTATCCCCCCTACGGACAGCCCCCCGCCCCCGGCGGTTATCCCTACCCCTACCCGCCCTATCCCTATCCGCCTCAGCCTGACCCCAAGGTGATTAACGCCGCGCCCCCCAAGATGCGGGAGCTCAGCGCGGATGCCCGGCTCAGCCAGGAGCAGAAGGAC
The DNA here is from genome assembly GCA_022794495.1 of Lawsonibacter sp. GTDB lineage: Bacteria > Bacillota > Clostridia > Oscillospirales > Oscillospiraceae > Lawsonibacter. The sequence goes on from JAAWEX010000002.1 coordinate 30,924, forward strand.
AATCTGGACCTGATCCTCTCCGTCTCTCTGGAGGTGGCGGTGGAGATCGGCCGGACCCGGCGGAAGATTCAGGATATCCTGGCCTTCTCCAAGGGGTCGCTGGTGGTGCTGGACAAGTTGGCCGGCGACCAGGTGGACCTGCTGGTCAATGGTCAGTGCGTGGCCAGGGGCGACGTGGTGGTGATCGACGATAACTTCGGGATCCGCATCACTGAAATTCTGCAAAAACCCGATATCAATGAGTTGGTTCAGGGCTAACCCCCCTATATCATCATAAAAATCTGTAATTGTAAAAAGGAAGGTTAACTATGGCTAAGATTCTTACGGTTGACGACGCTGCTTTTATGCGCAAGGTCATCAAGGACACTCTGACCAAGGCTGGCTACACCGAGATTTATGAGGCCGAGGACGGCGCTATGGCCGTGGATAAGTACAATGAGATTAAGCCCGACCTGGTGCTGATGGACATCACTATGCCCAACATGGACGGGCTGGAGGCCCTGAAGGCCATCCGCGCCGCCGACGCCGGCGCCAATGTGGTCATGTGCTCCGCCATGGGGCAGGAGACCATGGTAATCGACGCGATCCGTTCCGGCGCGAAGGACTTTATTGTCAAGCCCTTTAAGCCCGAGCGGGTGCTGAAAACCGTCACCTCCATTGTAGGCGAGCCCTAACCCCTATGAACGAACCCATCCTCTCCGTCATCGGCCTGCTGGCGGTTGTCCTTCTGGTGCTGGCAGGGGCTTACGCCTTTACCCGCTGGGCGGGCAGGAGCCTCGGCGGCGGCCTGATGGCCGGCCTGGGAGGCGGACGGCGGCTGCAGGTGCTGGACCGGGCGGGTCTGGGCAAGGACCAGACCCTGCTGGTTGTCCGGGCCGGACAGCGGTATCTGCTGCTGGGCAGCACCCCCGCGGGAGTGACGCTGCTGGCCGAGCTGACCCAGGAGGAGGGGGAGAGCTGGAACCCGCCGGCCGCCGCTCCAGAGGAGCGGCCCGATTTCCTCGCCCTGATGCGGCGGCTGAAAGACAAAAAGTGAACCGAACTGCCGGCTGATGGAACGAGGTGAGGAAGGATGCCGACCGACGCGCTGATTAATGTAAACGGGGAGAGCGTGCAGACGCTTGAGATTCTGGCCTTTACCACAGTCCTCATGCTGCTGCCCTCGCTGGTCATCCTGATGACCTCATTCACCCGGTATATTGTGGTGTTTTCCTTTCTGCGGGGGGCCATGGGCACACAGCAGACCCCGCCCAACATGGTCCTTATCGGCATGGCGCTGATCCTGACCCTGTTTACCATGACGCCCACCATTAACGAGATTAATGAGGAGGCCTTTCAGCCCTATCAGGAGGAAGAGATCAGCCAAACGGAGTTTTTTGAACGGGCTCAGCTGCCTTTAAAGCGCTTCATGTACCGATGGACGCAGGTCCAGAGCATGGAGCTGTATTGCAGCATGTCGGGCAACGAAATGCCGGAGACGCTGGAACAGGCTGAGCAGATGCCCCTGACGGTGATTATCCCCGCTTTTATCACCTCAGAGCTGAAACAGGCCTTTATCATCGGCTTCCTGCTCTATATCCCCTTCATGCTTATCGACATGGTGGTGGCCTCCACGCTGATGTCTATGGGTATGGTCATGCTCCCGCCGTCTATGATCTCCACCCCCTTTAAGCTGCTGTTGTTCATTATGCTGGACGGGTGGCAGCTGCTGTTCTCCACGCTGGCAGAGGCCTTCATATAAGGAGGGGACATGGATATTGATATGGTTACGCAGGTGCTGCGAGAGGGCGTCTGGGTTGCAATCAAGCTGGGAGGCCCCACGCTGATCCTCAGCATGGCGGTGGGTGTGCTCATCGCAATTTTTCAGGCTGTTACACAGATTCACGAGCAGAGCCTGGGCTTTATTCTGAAGTTGATCGTGGTCATTATGGTACTCCTGGTGGGAGGGAGCTGGATGATGCAGACCCTTCTGGACTACGCCCACAGCCTTTTCGAGCTGATGGCCAGCCACTAGAGGAGAGGGGGATTACACCTTGCTTGCTTCCTCTCTTACCCTGTTTCTGCTGATTACCGCCCGGATGAGCGGTTGTATCCTGTTTAATCCTTTGCTGGGCCGAAGGGGGATCCCCGGACTGGTAAAGGGGGGCTTTATCCTGATGCTGTCCCTCTCGGCCTTTGCCCTTACGCCCCTGCCGGAGCAGGTGCCGGACACCCTGCTGACCCTGGCGCTGACGTTCCTGCTGGAGCTGTTTCTGGGCTATGTGCTGGGCCTGGCGGTCAATCTTTTCTTCTATATCCCTTTGATGGCGGGCTCGGTTATCGACATGCAGATGGGCCTGTCCATGGCTTCCACCTACGACCCCGCCTCGGGAATTCAGGTGACGGCCACCTCTACGCTGTTCAATGTGCTGATGTCTATGCTGTTTTTCGCAGCCAATGGACATCACACCCTGATCCGTATTTTCCTGGCCTCTGGCCGGGTGGTCCCCTTTGGAAGGGTGGCCCTGGGGGAGGACCTGTATGCGGCGCTGATTGAGATGTTTATTGACTGCACCGTCCTGGGCGTCAAGCTGTGTATGCCGATTTTGGCGGCGGAGCTGATGGGTCAGGTGGGGATGGGCATTTTGATGAAAGCGATTCCTCAGATCAACGTCTTTGCCATCAACATTGAGCTGAAGGTCATTATTGGTCTGATGCTGACGTTCCTGTTTCTGATCCCCATCAGCGAGTTTCTGCTGGAGGCGGAGATCCAGATGCTGGTCTCGCTCCAGCGCATTCTGCCCCTCATGTCGGGCTGACCAACCGAAAACGGCTGACAGAGGGGGGATCAATCCATGGCCGGCGACTCCAAAACCGAAAAGGCAACACCGAAGAAACGGCGGGACGAACGAAAAAAAGGCAACGTGATGATGAGCAAGGACGCCGTTGCCGTTGTCACCCTGATTGGCAGCCTGCTCATGATACAAATGATGGGCGGCGTGATGCTGGATCAGATTCGCGAGCTGTTCCGCCTCTGCTTCAGCTATATGGGGCCAGGCAGCGTGGCCACCTTTTCCGGTGATCTTAAGCAGCTTCTGAAGGGCGCGATTATGGCCTTTTTGACAATGGCCGGCCCCTTTCTGGCGGTTACCGCCCTGCTGGCGGTGGGTGTGACCTTTTTTCAGACTAAAATGCTGGTAGCCGGCGAATCCATTAAGCCGAAATTCAGCCGGATCAACCCCCTTCAGGGGTTTAAACGGCTGTTCTCCCTGCGCAGCGTTATTGAGGCGCTGAAAGGCATTTTAAAAATTACCATTCTTCTCGTTTTAATCTACAACTATTGCCAAAACGCGGCCCGGGGCTTTTCGCGGTTCCTGGGTATGGAGCTGTGGCAGTCCTGCGGCATTTTGTTCAGCGAGATTGTGGCTCTGGTGATGCAAATCGCCATCGCTTTCGCGGTATTGGCCTTTTTTGATTACCTGTATCAGTGGTGGGACTACGAGCGCCAGCTGAAAATGTCTAAGCAGGAGATCAAAGAGGAGTATAAGCAGACCGAGGGCGACCCTCAGGTCAAGGGTAAAATTAAGCAGATTCAGCGTCAGCGGGCCCAGCAGCGTATGATGCAGCAGGTGCCCAACGCCGACGTGGTCATCCGTAACCCTACCCACTACGCAGTGGCCCTGCGCTATAAGCCGGAGCAGGATATGGCCCCGATTGTGCTGGCCAAGGGGATGGATGAGCTGGCCCTGCGCATCGTCAAGGTGGCGGAGGAGAACCAGGTTTCTGTGGTGGAAAATGTTCAGCTGGCCCGCGGCCTGTATGCCGCTGTGGACCTGAACAGGGCGATTACCCCCGAGTTTTACGGCCCAGTGGCCGAAATCCTGGTCTATGTCCTGAAGCTGGACCAGGAGTCCGCATCAATTTGATAATTTGTCTCTCCGCCGAGGGTAAAAGGAAAGGATGACACCATGCGGCGTATTTTTCAAAACAGCATAGCGCTTATGGTTGTGGTCATCGTCATGTTCCTGATTATCCCCCTGCATGAGAGCTTGCTGGATATTCTGATTATTACCAATATCTCCGTGTCCATCGTGATTCTGATGGTCACCATGACCATCTCTGAGGCACTGGAATTTTCAATTTTTCCCTCTCTGCTGCTGATTACCACCCTGTTCCGGCTGGGACTGAACGTCTCCACCACCCGGGCGATCCTGGGCTTCGACGGCAGCACCAGCGCCCCCGGCACGCCGGTCATTCAGACCTTCGGCAACCTGATTACCCAAGGTAATATCGTCCTGGGTATTATCATCTTCTTTATCATCGTGCTGGTACAGTTCATCGTCATCACCAAGGGCGCCGAGCGCGTGGCCGAGGTGGCCGCCCGCTTCACCCTGGACGCCATGCCCGGCAAGCAGATGGCCATTGACGCCGACCTCAGCTCCGGCCTGATTAACGAGCAGCAGGCCCGGGAGCGCCGGAGCAAAATTCAGCGGGAGGCCGACTTCTACGGCGCTATGGACGGCGCCACCAAGATTGTCAAGGGCGACGCCACCATGTCGCTGATTATCACTGCCATCAACCTCATCGGCGGCATCATCATCGGCTCGATCAACGGCGTGGGCGACCTGAGCGTTGTGGCCCAGACCTACTCCATCGCCACCATCGGCGACGGCCTGGTTTCTCAGCTCCCTGCCCTGATGATCTCCACCGCCACCGGCATGATCGTGACCCGGTCGGTGTCTGAGGGCAGCCTGAACTCCGATGTGATTCAGCAGTTTGCCCGCCAGCCCCGGGCGATTCTCACCGCCGGCCTGGTGCTGGTTTTCCTGGGCGTGATCCCCGGCACCCCCACCATCCCCCTGATGTTTGTGGGCATTGGCCTGACAGTGCTGGGCTTTATGATGACCGGCCGGCTGGAGCGGAAGGAGACCGTCGAGCTGGCCCAGGCGGAGGAGCCGGCGGAGGCCGCAATGGCGGCCGCCCCCAGCGAGACCGACTACTACAAGGATATCAACAATGTATATGGACTGCTGACGGTAGACCCCATCGAGATGGAGTTTGGCTACAGCCTGATTCCCCTGGTGGATGAGAGCAGCGGCGGCAAGCTGATCAGCCGTATCGTTATTTTCCGCCGTCAGTACGCCCAGGACATGGGCTTTGTCATCCCCTCAATCCGCCTCCACGACTCTTCCGCCCTGGGTACCAACCAATATGTGGTGAAGATTAAGGGCGAGGAGGTGGCCCGGGGCGAAATTTTGGTGGACTACTACCTGGCGCTGGAGCCCTCCAATCCCGCCGGCGAGATCGACGGCATCGAGACCATCGAGCCGGCCTACGGCATCCCCTCACGGTGGATTCTGCCGGAGAACAAGGAGATGGCCGAAATTTACGGCTATACCGTAATCGACCCGCTGTCCGTGATGCAGACCCACTTGAGCGAGGTGGTCCGCCGCCACGCCTATGAGCTGCTGGGCCGGGCGGAAGTGATGCAGCTGGTGGAGAACCTGAAAAAGACCGCCCCTGAGCTGGTGGATGAGGCCATTCCCAATGTGCTCTCCTACGCCAATTTGGAGCGCATCCTGCGCAACCTGCTGAAGGAGGGGGTCCCCATCCGGGACCTGGGCACCATCCTGGAGACAGCGGTAGACGCCCTGATGGTCACCAAAGACCTGGACATGGTGTGCGAAAATATCCGCGTGGCACTCAGCCGCACCATCACCCGCCGCTTCTGCGAGCATGGACAGCTTCGGGTGGTCACCCTGGATGCCGAGGTGGAAAAGCGGGTAATCAGCTCCCTGAGCAAGAACGAGCAGGGCATCTACCTGGCCATGGGCCCCGACCTGATGCAGACCATTATCAATCAGCTGGCCGAGCTGCTGAAAAAATTCAACGATCTGTCCCAGACCCCGATCGTCCTCACCAGTCAGGTCATTCGGGTCTATCTCAGCCGGATGCTGGCCCAGTTCTACCCCAGCGTCTATGTGCTCTCCTTTAACGAGATTACCAGCGATGTGCAGATTCAGTCTCTGGGCAACATCACCCTGAATGCGGCGCCTGCCCGGCCGGAGCGAAGGGCGGCAGCGGTATGAGCGGTGCGGCGGCCTCAAAGGAGGAGAAGCGGACCTGGAGTCCGGAGGAGGTGGACGCGATGTCCGCCGAGGAGCTGTTCCAGGCCTACAAGCGCACTGGAGATCAGGACCTGAAGTGGCCCCTGGTGATGCGGTATACCGGGCTGGTAAAAACCATTGCCCTCCAGGTGCGGGGCGTCTATTCCAGCTTTGCCCAGGTGGACGACATTGTCAATGAGGGGCTGCTCACCCTGGCCGGGGCGGTGGATAAGTTCGACCCGGAAAAGGGGATCAAATTCGAGACCTATGTGTCCAAGCGTATCCGGGGCGCGGTGATCGATCTGGCCCGGCGGCAGGACTGGGTGCCCCGCAGTGTGCGGCGCAAGGCCCGCGACATTGACCAGGCCAGCAACGAGCTGTTTTCCGAGCTGGGGCGCTACCCTACCGACCAGGAGATGGCCAGCCGGCTGGGGGTGAGCCAGGACCAGTATCAGGAGGACCTGGCCAACTCCTCCATGTGCAACGTCCTGTCGTTGGACGCCATCTTTGAGGACAGGGAGGAGAACGGCGGAGCCGAGCTGCCCGACGGCAGCCAGGACAGCCGCCCGGAGGACTCCATGCTCCGCCAGGAGCTGCTGGAGACCCTGACCAAGGCCATTACCTCCCTGCGGGAGAACGAGCAGATGGTCATTTCCCTTTACTATCAGAAAAACCTCAGCATGAAGGAGATCGCCCAGGTGATGGAGGTCAGCGAGCCCCGCATTTCCCAGCTCCACTCCCGGGCCATCCAGAAGCTGAAGCTGTATATGAACCAGTACATGACCGGCGGCCGTTGAGGGCCAGCCATGAGAGGAGTTTTGCGCAATGGTGAGAGGTTTTTACAACTTGACCTCAGGGATGCTGTCCCAGGGGCGGCGGCTGGACGTGATTGCCAACAACATGACGAATGTGTCCACGGCCGGCTATAAGGCGGAGCACTACACTGACCGCACCTTTGACGAGGTGATGGTGACCCGCATCGGCAACAAGATCAAGCAGCCCTATCAGACCATGGAGACCTATCAGAGCCATATCCTGGCCCCTGACCACCTTTACACCGACTTTGAGCAGAGCTCCTTTGAGGAGACCACGCTCCCCCTGGATTTTGCCATTCAGGGCGAGGGCTTTTTCGCCATCCAGATGGAGGACGGGGTGGCCTACACCAGGGCTGGCAGCTTTACGCTGGATACGGAGGGCTACCTGTGCCTGTCAGAGCTGGGCCGGGTGCTGGACCGGGAGGGGAATCCCATCCAGCTGCCCACCGATAAGCTGGAGCCCGACAAGCAGGGCAACCTCTACAGCAAGGACGGGGACTACCTGGGCAGCCTTGGCGTCTACATGTTTGAGGATAACCAGGAGCTGGAGCGCAACCCCTACGGCCTGTTTACCGGCCAGGGAGCCCAGATCAACGAGGACGCGGTGATCCATCACAAGTGGGTGGAGCGGTCCAACGTGAATTTGGTGAAGGAAATGGTCAATATGATGTCCACCCAGCGGGCGCTCCAAAGCGCCGCTCAGATGAGCAAGATTTACGACCAGGTGCTCCAGAGAGTGGTAAACGATATCGGCAGAATGCAGTAACCCTGATACTGGATAAAGAGAGGCGTGAGCAGAGATGAATATGTCCTTTTACACCGGCGCTGTGGGCGCGTATATGCAGAATCAGCGCATGAACGTTCAGGCCAACAATATCGCCAATGTGAATAACTACGGCTTTAAGGCGGAACGGGCCACGTTTCACCACCTGATGTACAGCAATGTGCTGGGCATCGACGAGGAGCAGCTGCCCAAGGGCTCCGGCACCAAGATGGTCAAGGCCAGCACAGATTTTTCCTGCTCCGGGTACACGGAAACCGGCCGCCGGTTTGACTTTGCCATTGAGGGAGACGGCTTCTTTGCCCTGTATAACCCCGCGGACGGTGAGATATCCTTCACCAGAGACGGCGCCTTTATGATGGCTCAGTTTCTGGTTCCGCCCCCCGAGGACGCTGAGCCAGAGATCGACCCGGTGACAGGCGAGGAAATTGAGCCTCAGCCCACCGAGGAGTGGCGGCTGAGCGACAATGAGGGCCGCTGTGTGCTGGACAGTATGGGCAATTTTATTGTGATTGACCGGGACAACAGGGATGCGGAGCTGGACGTTGGAGTATACGACTATATGATTTATGATGGTATGCTCCACGCCGACAGCGGCCGCTTCCTCCCCATAGACAAAAATGGAGACCTGTATTTGGGTACTGGCAAAGTGCGCCGGGGCTATTTAGAGGTGTCCAATGTGGACCTGGCGCAGGAACTGGTAAAGGTGATTGAGTCCCAGCGGGCCTACAGCTATGCGCTGAAGATGGTCCAGACCTCCGATGAGATTGAGCAGACAATCAACGGCCTGCCGAACTAATAGAAAAGGGAGCGCGAGGAGAATGATTAAAAATTACGATCAGTTGACCTCCCTAGAGATTGACACCCTGCGGGAGATTGGCAGCATCGGCACCGGAAACGCGGCTACGGCCCTGTCCCAAATGATGAGCAGAGAGGTAAGAATTACCTTGCCAGAGGTGCGCATTATGGGGTATAATGAGGCCATCGAGTGGATCGGCGGACCGGAAGAGGTCACCGCCGGCGTCCTGGTGAAGATGAGCGGCGACGTGGGCGGCATTATGCTCTCGGTGCAGAAGCTGGAGCTGGTCAATGTGGTGCTGGAGACCATGCTGGGTACCAGCATCAGCAGCTACGAGGGGTTGGGCGAGCTGGAACGCTCGGCCATGGTAGAGATTGGAAACATTATGATCTCCACCTTTATTAACGCATTGTCCGGGTTGGCAGACTTGAATATCAAGCTGACTGTCCCCGCCTTTGCCGTGGATATGCAGGGTGCAATTCTGGCGGTGCCCATGGCGGAATACGGCGGGATGTCCGATTATTTGATGGCCATCGGCGGAAACTTTGTCTGTCAGGGCAAGGTGGTTCCCTGCCATGTGATCCTGTCGCCTGACCTGCGCTCTTTAGATTTCTTGCTGAGGAAGCTGGGCGTTAGTGATGATTGATAAGAAATTAACAGTAGGTATTGCCGATATGAAGATCGCCAAGGGGGATGGCATGCTGGTAACCTACGCCCTTGGGTCCTGTATCGGGCTGTGCTTCCACGATCCGCGCCTGCGGCTGGGGGCACTGCTGCATATCATGCTCCCGCTTAACATGGAGGCGGGGCGGAGTCACCCGATGAAGTACGCGGATACCGGAATCAAGGAGACGCTGAAGCAGCTGGAGTCCATGGGGGCCTCCCGCAGCCGGATGATCGTTAAAATCGCCGGCGGCGCCAAGATGTTTGAGGTGTCCGGCGGAAATGGGCTGGGCAACATCGGGCAGCGGAATATTGAAAGTGTTCACGCCATCCTGAAACGGGAAAATCTCCGTCTGACCGGCGAGTATACAGGAGGGACGGTGGCCAGGACCTTGCTTTTTGACGTGGCATCCGGCCAGGCCTGTATCCGGTCCTATGGAGTGAAAGATATTATTTTCTAAACCAAGTCCAGAGAGCGCGGCGCGCGCATCCTAAATAGAGTGAGGAGTGTCAGTAATGGCGGAAGAACATAACAGCGGCATCCTTTTGGAATCCGGCACCAACGAAATTGAGATCATGGAGTTTACCATCGACGGAAATCTGTACGGCATCAATGTGGCCAAGGTGCGGGAGATTATCATGTCTGCGCCGGTAAAGACCATGCCCCATGCCCATGCGGCGGTGGAGGGTATCTTCAAGCCCCGCGACATCGTCATTACTGTGGTGGATCTGCCCAGGTATCTGGGGGTGGAGAAGGAGAAGACCTCGAAGGACCTGTTCATTGTCACCAACTTCAACAAGATGTACATCGCCTTCCGGGTGCATACCGTGGTGGGCATCAGCCGCATCTCCTGGATGGACATCCACAAACCGGACAAAACGGTCTCTGGCGGCTCTGACGGCGTAGCCACTGGAATCGCCCAGTGCGGCGAGAACCTGGTCACCATCCTGGACTTTGAGCGCATCGTCGCAGAGATTGCGCCTGAGACCACCATCCAGGTGGAGGAGATCGACCGGATGGGGCCCCGCAGCCGCAGCAACGAGCCCATTTGGATTGCTGAGGATTCGATCCTCCTGTCTAAGATGATTCGGGATTGCTTGAACAAGGCGGGATACGCCAATCTGCGTATGTTCCCCAATGGCCGGGAGCTGTGGGAGGCCCTGAACGCCCTGCCCCAGGGGGACCGGCTGGCCGACCAGGTGGCCCTGATCATTACCGACATCGAGATGCCTCAGATGGACGGCCACCGGCTGACCAAGCTGGTGAAGAGCAGCCCCCGGTTCCAGCCCGTCCCGCTGATCATCTTCTCCTCCCTCATCAGCGAGGAGATGCGCATCAAGGGCCGTCAGCTGGGGGCCGACGAGCAGATGAGCAAGCCGGAGATTGGCCACCTGGTGGACGTGATGGACCATCTGCTGAGTGAGAAAAAGGGATAAAAAGCGAGGGCCCCGGCTTTTAAGCCGGGGCCTCATTTGTTTCCAACGCTTGGAATACCCGCCTGGACCGCAGGGCCACCAGCGCCGACAGGACGGCCGCCCCCAGCAGCACCGCCCAGGGGGGCAGGCGGTCGAACAGCACCCCATATCCCGCCTGTCCTAGGGGGGAGGCGCAGTTGGCCACCGCCTGGATGCAGGCGATCACCTTGCCCAGCAGCTGGCCGGGCACCTGGGCCTGGACCAGGGTGAGCATCACCACGGTAAACAGCATAGCGGACGCCATGACAGCCATAGCCATCCCGGTAATCAGCCAGTAGCTCACCGCCGCGGGCACCCCGGGGAGGACGGCAAGCCCCATAAAGCCCGCCACCCCGGCGCAGGCCAGCAGGCACAGCGACCCGTGCCGGGGCTTCAGCCGTGGGCCCAGCACCCCGGCCAGCAGTCCGCCCAGCAGGCCCCCAAACC
>JAAWEX010000086.1 GCA_022794495.1 Lawsonibacter sp.
GGAAGTAAAAAATAGGAGCGATACCATGCCATATAAAATTGCATTTATCTCCCTTGGCTGCGCCAAGAACCTGGTGAACACCGAGCAGATGATGGCCCTGTGCCAGGCAGCGGGGCACGCCGTCACCGGCGACCCGGAGGGGGCCGATGTGGCGGTGCTGAACACCTGCGGCTTTATCGAATCGGCCAAGAGCGAGGCCATTGACCACATCATCCAGCTGGGTGAGCTGAAAAAGGCCGGCAAGCTGAAAAAGCTTCTGGTGGCGGGCTGTCTCAGCCAGCGTTACCCCGGCGATATCCGCGCCGAGCTGCCCGAGGCGGACGGAATGCTGGGCACCGGCAGCTACACCGATGTGGTGCGTGCTGTGGAGGACCTGATGCGGGGAGAGCGGCCGGAATATTTTTCCGATATCCACCGTACCTATGAGGACGGGGAACGGCTGGTGACCACCCCGCCCTACACCGCCTATCTGAAGATTGCCGAGGGGTGCAGCAACGGCTGTGCCTTCTGCATCATCCCCAGACTCCGGGGCAGATACCGCAGCCGGTCCATGGAGGCGCTGTTGGCTGAGGCGAAAAAACTGGCCGGCTCTGGAGTAAAGGAACTCATTGTAATTGCCCAGGACATCACCCGGTACGGTCTGGACCTGCCGGAGCCCATCACGTTGACACACCTTTTAAGGGAGCTGTGCAAGCTTGATTTCCATTGGATCAGGCTGCACTACCTCTACCCAGAGGCCATCACCGACGAGCTGATTGATTTCATTGCCGGAGAGCCCAAGGTGCTCCACTACCTGGATATCCCCATTCAGCACTGCAACGACGGAATTTTGAAGGCCATGCGCCGCCGGAATACCAGGGCGGAGCTGGAGGCGCTGTTTGTGAAGCTGCGGCGCGCCATGCCCGACGTAGTCATCCGCACGTCCCTGATCTGCGGCCTGCCCGGCGAGGGTGAGGCGGAATTCGAGGAGCTGTGCGGATTTCTCCGGGAGCAAAAGCTCCAGCGCGTAGGCGTATTCCGGTTCTCCCCTGAAGAGGGGACCCTGGCGGCGAGGATGGTAAACCAGATTGCCGGAAATGTTGCTGAACGCCGGGTGGAGCTGGTTGTGGATTTGCAGTCCCGCATTATGGATGAGTACAACGAGGCAAGGCTGGGAACCGTGATGGAGGTGCTCTGCGAGGGATTTGATGCCGCTGAGGGCTGCTATGTGGGCCGCAGCTACGCTGATTCGGTGGAGATTGACGGAAGGGTCCTGTTCACAGCAGGAGGGCTGGTGCCCGCGGGGACGTTTGTGAATGTCAAAATAACTGGAGTTGACGATGGAGACCTGACCGGCGAGACTGAGGAATAAACCTGCCTTCAAATAATAAAGGGGAGAATATCTGAATGAATACCGCAAATAAGCTGACCATCCTGCGGGTGGTGATGATTCCGGCCTTTCTGCTGGTGCTGTACTTAGAGGTGCCCAACGCCAACTACTGGGCGCTGGCCATCTTTGCCGCCGCCAGCATTACCGATACCCTGGACGGCTACATTGCCCGGCACTACAACCAGATCACAGATTTCGGAAAGTTTATGGACCCTCTGGCGGACAAGTGCCTGGTCACCGCCGCCATGCTGTGGTTTGTAGAGGTGGGGCAGATGCCCGCCTGGGCGCTGCTCATTGTCATTGTCCGGGAGTTTGCGGTGTCTGGCCTGCGGATGGTGGCCGCCGACAAGGGCCGGGTTATCGCCGCAGGCTGGTCGGGCAAGGTGAAGACCGCTGCCACCATGGTCTGCGTGATCCTGATGCTGCTGCCCCTGGCAGACGCCGTCAACCGAATCTGCACCGCGGTTATCGTTTTAACCACTATTTATTCCGGAGTGGAATACTTTATGAAAAATGCGGATATTCTGGCCGAGGCCAAGTGAATCGACTGGAAGGAGGCGCGCGGTGATGCCGGAGAAGGAAAAAGCACAGCTGAAGGAGTTTTTGGTTCGCGTTTTGACGATCACTCTCTCCTCTCTGATTGTGGCGGTGAATTTTAAGAGCTTTGTGTCGGCAGGGGACCTGTTTCCCGGTGGGTTTACCGGCCTCACCCGTCTGATTCAGCGCTGTGCCCTGGAGTTCGCCGGGGTGGAGCTGCCCTTTGCCCCCATCAACCTGGCGTTCAACGCAGTTCCCGCCCTGATCAGCTACAAGCTGGTGGGCAAGCGGTTTACCCTGTACTCCTGCCTGTCCATTGTGCTTACCAGCGTCTTTACCGACCTGGTCCCCCCTCTTAACATCACAGAGGACGTTCTGCTGATCTGTATCTTCGGCGGAATGATCAACGGCTTTGCCATCAGTCTGTGCCTGGGGGTGCGGGCCACCAGCGGGGGCACTGATTTTATTGCCATCGCCCTGTCGGAGCGAAAGAATGTAGACGCCTGGAGCTATATTTTCTGCGGAAATGTGGTGATGCTGCTGGTGGCCGGCTATCTCTTCGGCTGGGACCGGGCGCTGTATTCCATGCTTTTCCAGTACGCCCACACCCAGGTGGTTCGGATGCTGGACCCGGATGGGAGGAGGGCCACACTGCTCATTGTCACCGGGCGGGAGAGCGCCGGCGGGGTCTGCGCCCAGATTCAGGATACGCACCACACCGCCACTTTGATTGAGGGAGTGGGCCTGTATAACGGCGACCCCTGCGTGATGATCTACTCCGTGGTGGCTGACAGCGAGGTGCGCACCCTGGCCCGGAAAATCCGCCACTCTGACCCAAAAGCCTTTGTTAATGTCCTGCGCACCGAGCGGGTGGTAGGGAATTTCTACCGAAGACCAAAAGATTAAAGAACCGGGAGCGGCTTGACGCCGCTCCCGGTTTCGTCTGTATTATGTACTTTTTTCGCTGTTGAGGTCAGCCCTGAGAGAGAAATCGGTACAGGTTCATAATGGCGGCCACGCTCTGTTCCCTGGTAAAGGTATCCTGAGGGGCAAACCGGCCCTCGCCCACGCCGCTCATAACGCCGGCGCCCTGTACCCGGCCCACCGCATCCAGGGCCCAGCCTCCGATGCCGCCACTGTCAGAGAAGCTGGCCGGGGCCTGGGGCAGGGGGGAGCCCAGCGCCTGGGCCAGGTTGGTGAGGATGACGGCAGCCTGAGCCCGGTTCAGCGGGTTGTCAGGGGCGAAGCGGCCGTCTCCCACGCCGCCCACAACGCCCAGGTAGGCGGCCTTCTCCACGCTGGGGTCCTGGGTATCGGAGAAAGGGGCCCGGCCGGAGATCTCCTGACCGCTGAAGCTCTCGCAGAACTGGACGGCCAAGGCGCAGAACTCCCCGCGGGTGATGGTCTGGTCATAGCGGGTGCGGAGGGGAACGGGGAGAAAGCCGTTGGCAATGGCCTCGTCCACCGTGGCGGCGGCCCACTGGGCGGGCCGGCTGCCTGGTGCAGATGGGGAGAGGCGGGCGCTGGAGTCCAGGTTTTCCATCACCTGGATGGGAAAGGCGGAGAAACGAGGGAGGTAGTTTCCATAGAAAAGACGCTCGCCGTTGCCCAGCTGGCCGCAGACGTTGCCGCCCCAGGTCCACAGGGTGCCGTCAGCTCGGCGGGCCAGGACGTGATCCCAGCCCGCTGATACCTGCTCCACCTGGTCCAGCACCGGGACGGGACGGAGGCGGTCTTGACTGGTGCCGTCGCCCACGTCGCCGGCGCTGTTGTTGCCCCAGGCCCAAAGGACGCCGTCCTCACGCAGGGCGTAGGTGTTGTTGTTGGAGGTGCAGACCCAGCGGACGCCGTCCAGCACCTGGGTGGGGATGGAGTGGTCCCGGTTGGCCTCCGGCCCCCACATCTCGATCCAGGCTGCCAGGGTTTCCTGGAGGCGCTGGTCCTCCTCGGGGTCGGAGGAATGCCAATCCCAGTTGGGGCCCCAGATCCAGATGGTGCCATCTCCCAGTTCTCCCTGCCAGTTGCGGCCCCAGGTCCAGAGGGTGCCGTCCGCCTTGACAGCGGCACTGAAGCCGTAGCCGGCGCTGGCGCTGACAACATTGTCCAGCACCTTGGCCGGGGTGAGGCGCTCCCGGCCGGAGCCGTCTCCAATCTCGCCGTCGTTGTTCTGTCCCCAGGCCCAGAGGGAGCCGTCCTGCTTCAGCGCCAGGCTGTGACCGAAGCCGGTGCAGGCGTCGGCCACATTGTCCATGATCTTCTTAGGGGTGCTGACCTGCTTGTTGGTTTTGTCGCCGATGTACTTGCCCCAGGCCCAGAGGGAGCCATCGGTCTTGACGGCCAGATGGGTGCACACCCCGGTGCTGACCGAGGCCACATCATCCATGATGTTAAGAGGAACGGGGCTGCTGATCAGGTCGTCAGCGCCTGGAAAGGCGTTGCTCACATTGCGCCCCCAGGCCCAGAGGGTGTTGTCCTCCAGCACGGCGTAGGTGTGGCTCTCCCCGGCGCTGACCGACCGCACCCCCTCCAGCACCCTGACGGGGCGGGAACGGTCCTCTGTGGTGCCGTCGCCCAGCTGGCCCCACTGGTTGTCCCCCCAGGCCCAGAGGGTGCCGTTCCCGTCAATGACAAAGCTCTCCGAGGCCCCGGCGCTCATAGTCCGCGACGCCTCTGGAGCCGCGCTGTCGTAGGCCAAGGCGGAGGAGGCGGAGAGGGTCAGCGCCAAAGTCAGGACCAGGGCGGGAATTGTTTTGTGCTTCATAGCGGAGTTCCTCCTTGCAGAATCTGTCTGCCGCCGGGGCGGGGAAGCGGATTTGCAGATGTTGACATAAAAACGGCTACAGGAGAACCTGGTCGCCGGATTGGTACTCCTTGGCGTACCGTCCGGGAGTGAGGCCGGTGAGGTGGCCAAAGGTGCGGATAAAATGGGAGTTGTCGGAGAAGCCGGACAGCTCTCCCGCCTCCTGGACGCTGCACCCATCCTGAAGCAGCTTCCGGGCCTTGAGCACCCGGCTGTAAATGATGTACTCCATCACAGAGAAGCCGGTGGCCGCCTTAAAGACGCGGCAGAGGTAGTGCTTGCTGATGTAAAATTGACCGGCGATCTGGTCCAGGGTGAGGGGCTCGGCCAGGTTATCCCGGATGTAGTCCAGAATGGGAGAGACCCGGAGAAAGTCTTTGTTGTGGATGGACTCCCCGGCGCTGGCCATGTTTAAAATGGGGGCCAGACGGATGAGCAGATTGAGCAGAGCTATCATCTGGCGCATATCGCTGCCGAAGGAGCCGTCGTTTTTGTTGCGCTCCAGGGCCTGGAACAGTTCAATCACCTCAGTCATCTCCTCGCCTGTCAGCTCCGCCCGGCGGAAGGTGGCGGCGCAGAGCTGGGTGAGGTCGGTCTGAGGGGTGGACAGCTGGGTGAGGGCCCTTTTGCTGATGTGGAGCACATACCGGGCGTGGAAGCCCTCGGCCATGGTGCGGTGGAGGGTGTTCTCGCCAATGAGGTACAGCGTCCCCCGGCGCAGCGGGTAGACCTGGTCGCTGACAAAGATATTTCCGGGGCTGACCAGGGGGAGAAGCAGCTCACAGTGGTCGTGGAAGTGCAGCCGGCTCATATTCCAGGTTTGGTTATGATTTAATTGCAGGTGATATTCCACATTGGTCACGGAAATCACGCTCCTTGAAGGATTTGAGCGGGGAAGGGCCTGCGTGCTCCCCGCCGCCAAAATATGGGGAACGGAACGGCGCGGAGGCCGTCCCCTGCGGGGCTGTCCCCATTATACCACACGAGGTCAAGATATGCAAACTTTATGCTAAATTACAGGTAGACCTTTTGTAAGGTTTGTGGTAAAATAGCCAGTGTAAAAAAGCGCATTGCGGCACCTTGACAATCTGCGAAGAAAGAGAGAACCAAAAAATTTGTAATGGGGGTATTACTATGAACAAAGTATATTCCATGCATGACGCCGTGGCAAAGTTTGTGGAGGACGGAGACGTCCTTGCAATCGGCGGCTTCACCACCAACCGCAAGCCCTATGCCACCGTGTCAGAGATTCTGCGCCAGGGCAGGAAGGACTTCATTGTCTACGCCGGCCCCGGCGGCGGCGAGGTGGATATGCTCATCGGAGAGGATCGCGTGGCCGCCTACATCAACTGCTACACCGCCAACTCCGGTTATACCAACGTGTCCCGCCGCTTCCGCGCCGCCATCGAGAAGGGCCGGCTTACCTATGAGGACTACTCTCAGGACGTGCTGATGCTCATGCTCCACGCCGCCTCTCTTGGCCTGCCCTTCCTGCCTGTGCGGCTGATGCAGGGCTCCGGCCTGATGAAGTACTGGGGCATCAGCGAGGAGAAGCGCAAGTCCATGCCCAAGCTGGAGGACCTGAAGTGCACCGAGATCGAAAACCCCATGGTCCCCGGCCAGAAGGTGGTGGCCGTCCCCGTGCCCAAGATCGACACCGCCATCATCCACGTGCAGCAGGCCAGCCCTGACGGCACCTGCATCATCTGCGGCGACGAGTTCCACGACATCGACATCGCCGTGGCCGCCCGCAAGACCATCGTAACCTGCGAGGAGATTGTCTCCGACGAGTACATCCGCCGTGATCCCACCAAGACCCGCATCTTCGGCGAGTGCGTGCAGGCTGTGGTCTGGGCCCCCTACGGCGCCTGGCCCTCCCAGTGCTATGACTACTATGATGACGACGACGCCGGCCTGAAGGAGTACGACAAGGCCTCGAAGTATCAGGACGCCGAGGACGCCAAGGCCCAGCTGGCCAAGGCCGCCGCCAAGGCGCAGAAGGCCGCCGAGGCCAAGCCCGAGGACGAGAAGGCCGCCGCTGCCGCCGCCAAGGCCCAGAAGGCCGCTGACGACGCCGCTGCCGGAACCGCCATCCCCGAGACCTTCAAGGACTATGTGGAGAAGTGGGTCTACAGCGTGAAGGACCACAGCGAGCTGCTGGACAAGATTGGCGGCTACCGCCTGATGCGGCTGAAGAACGAGCCCCATCTGGGTTATTCCACCCGGCACTAAGAATAGGGAGGTACATAAAAATGGCTGAATACAAGATTACCAAGCAGGAGCGTCAGGCTTACGCCATCGCCAAGAACATCAAGGAAAATCAGATCGTCATCGTGGGCACCGGCCTGCCCCTTATCGGCGCCTCCCTGGCCAAGCGGGTAGTGTGCCCCTCCTGCCATCCCATCGTGGAGAGCGGCCTGATGGACTGCTCCCCCGTGGAGGTCCCCCGCTCCGTGGGTGACAACCGCTTTATGGCCCACTGCGCCGTGCAGTGGCCCAACATCCGCTTCATCGGCTTCGAGGCCAACGAGTGGCTCCACGACGAGGACCGGCTCATCGCTTTCATCGGCGGCGCTCAGATCGACCCCTACGGCAACGTGAACTCCACCTGTATCTTCGGCAAGGGCGACTATCTCCAGCCCACCACCCGCTTCACCGGCTCCGGCGGCGCCAACGGCATCGCCACCTACTGCAACACCATCATCATGATGCAGCATCAGAAGCGCCGCTTCATTGAGAAGGTGGACTACATCACCTCCTGCGGCTGGATGGACGGCCCCGGCGGCCGTGAGAAGGTGGGCCTGCCCGGCAACCGCGGCCCTCAGATGGTGGTTACCGACCTGGGTATCATGAAGTTCGACGACGCGACCAAGCGCATGTACTGCGCCTACATGTTCCCCGGCGTCACAGCCGAGATCGTCCAGGAGAACACCGGCTTCGAGATCGACTGCTCCAAGGCTGAGGTCTTCCCCGACCCCGACCAGGAGATCCTGCGCATCATCCGCGAGGAGATCGACCCCGGCCAGGCCTTCATTAAGATTCCTAAGGAGTAAAGAAACAGCTTGCAGGGGCGGCGTCCCCGCCGCCCCGCCTGAACCGGATGTCCGGCCCCGATAGGAGGCAGAATTGTGATTCCATTTGCGGTATTCCTTACCATACTTGCAGGAGCGGTCAGCTCTTTTTTAGAGCCGGTTTCTTTTGCCGTTTCCATTCCGGTGGCCGTTATGGGTGGATTTATTCTGAAGGCCATACTTGATAAGAAGCAATAGATTTGTGGGACGCCCCGCCCGGCGGGGCCCCATAGAAAATTAGGAGGAGTTTACATTGGGTAATTATTCCATGCCCCGGTATTTCCAAAATATGCCCGTGGTGGGCAAGCCTGTCAAGGCCAACAAGGAGAACGTGGACGAGCTGCGTGCCATTGAGGACGACATCCACGCCCATATCGTGGACGCCCTGTCCAGCGGCAAGGCCGACGAGGACATGAACGCCAAGGGCCAGCTCACCGCCATGCAGCGGGTGGCTCTGCTGGTGGACGCCGGCACCTGGTGCCCCCTGAACAGCCTGTATAACCCCGAGCACAACAAGAACGGCTCCACCTCTATTGTCAAGGGCCTGGGCCGGGTGAACGGCAAGTGGTGCTGCATCATCGCCTCCGACAACAAGAAGCACGCCGGCACCTGGGTGCCCGGCCAGGCCGACAACCTGCTCCGGGGCAGCGACACCGCCAAGCGGCTGCGCATCCCCCTGATCTACCTGCTGGAGTGCGCCGGCGTGGAGCTGGACAAGCAGGAGAAG
>JAAWEX010000087.1 GCA_022794495.1 Lawsonibacter sp.
CCTTTTTCTTTCGCTTTGGCCGATTTTACCTCCCCAAGCCTTCCCCTTTAGGGGAAGGTGCCCCAGTGCGCACACTGGGGCGGATGAGGTATCCCTCTACCAACCACAAAAAAACGCCCCAAAGTGGGACGTTTGCATACATTTAATGGAAATGAGGACGCTTTGCGCCCTTTTTTGCTGCTGGTTACAGCACCTCGCTCAGGTCCAGGTCAAAAACGGGGCCGTCCAGCTCGGCCTGGTCCGCCAGGAGGTAGCGGTAGGCGTCCACCAGCAGGTCGATTCTGGGGGTAGGGACGTGATACATTTTGCCCAGACGGCTCACTGCCATATAGCCGAATGGGACGTCCTCGGTTAAAAACCTGTGGTACGGGCTTTTGGGCAGCTTGACGCTCCGCAGGCTGTCATTTTCCAGCCCCAGGGTTTTCAGGTTGTCATAGCTGGTGTGCCAGGCGTCGTTCAGCAGCTCCAAAATGGTCCTGGGCTCCACGCCGGCAGCCTTGGCCACGGCACAGCGCTCCCTGTCTGCGGCCATGGTAAAATCCAGGAGCATGGGGGGCAGGCACTCTCCATAGAGCAGGCTGTCCTCTCCGTTAGCCATGCGGGTGATATTGAAGATGCAGAAGGGCACATGGACCGGCGGATTGGTGCTGTTCAGCGTGGTATCCAGCACACTGGCCACCGGGGCAAGCTCGGGAAAGGCCTGCCGCAGCTCCTCCGCCACCGCCGGTCCGGCGCTGCCTGGGATGGCGGCGAAGGGCATAGACCGTTTGATGGGCTTCATGAAGACGGAGGCGGGGTGGGTCAGAGTGGGGCAGGCCGCCAGGTTTCCGCTGGTCTCCCCGATGATGACCCCCTTCTCCCGGGCCTCCTCCCCCAGGACGCCGTAACACTCATAGGCCCCCCAGTTGCCCACCAGGACCACAATGCGCTGTCCCCGCTGGAGCCGGCCCCGGAGCAGCTCCGCCATAGGCCGGTGGCCTCTGGCGGTGGTGGCCACCACCAGGAGCCGGGCGTCTCTCACCGCCTGGCCGATGTCAGTAAAGGCCTCCGCCCGGAAATTGCCGTTCAGTGCGCCGGACACCGTGATCCCGTGCCGGTTGATGGCCTCTGCCTTCTCCGCGTCTCTGGTAAAGCAAAACACCTCCAGCCCCCGGCTGGCCAGCAGGGCGGCTGTGCCGTGCCCCACCTTGCCCATACCCAAAACTGCCGCTTTCAAAGGTAAAACCTCCCTGTTTTGATTTTAAAAACCGCCTCCGCTTCCCTGGGGAGGCGGAGGCAGGCGCTGTACCGGGTCAGTTGCCCAGCATGATGTTCAAAATCTCGTTATCGGTGGCCTTCATGCCCACCCGGCCCATCCGGCCGATGTTGCTGATGGTCTCCTCCACGTCCTCCTTCACCATGCCCTCGCCGGGCTTAAAGGCGCAGTTGTGCACCCCCATCTTCATGCCCAGCAGGGCGGTCTGGAGGGCGGTGGAGATCTTGGCGGCGCAGGAGGACTTGGCGCCGTCGCACACCATGCCGCCCACGGTGGCGATGGTGTTTGTGATGGTGTCCCGCAGGACGCTGCGGGGGTGGTCCAGCAGGTAGCAGACGCCGCAGGCCGCGCCGCAGGCCGCGCTGACCACGCCGCAGTAGGCGGACAGGCTGCCGATGTAGCTCTTCTGATGGACGGCGATCAGGTTGGCCACCACCAGAGCCCGGAGGAGCTTCTCCCGGGGGAGCTTGTGCTCCTCGGCGTAGATCACCACCGGGACGCTCACTGTAATGCCCTGGTTGCCGCTTCCGGAGTTGATGACCACCGGCATGGGACAGCCGTTCATCCGGGCGTCCGACCCGGCGGCGGCGTAGGCGCGGGCCTTCAGGCCGATGGTGGGCGCGGTGTTGCCGTCCAGCAGGACCCGGCCCACCTCGGCTCCGTAGTGGTTCTCCAGCCCCTCACGGCAGATGGCCATGTTACACTCGATCTGGGGGGTGAGGATGGGCTCGATCTCGTCCAGAGAGACGGCGTTGGCGAATTCCACAATGTTGTCCACCGTCAGCAGAGAGCGGTCTCCGGTCTTCTGGACCTTCTCCTCCTGGTTGGGCACATGCTCCATCTGGCTGACGCCGTCCTTCTCCATGCGGGTGATGTTCTTGTGGGTGTTCTGAATTTCCACCAGGGCGGTGTGCTCCCCGGCGGCCAGCTCCACCACGATGTAGAGGGTGGCCACGTTCTCGATGAGCTTGCAGGCGCAGAAGCCGCCGGCCAGCAGCTCCCGCACCTTGGCCCGGTGTTCCTCGGTGATCCCCTCCAGCACGGCCAGCTCCAGCTCCGGGTTGCCGCCCACAATGCCCAGGGTGGCGGCCACGTCGATGCCCTTCAGGCCGCCGGAGTTGGGTACGGTGACCCCCATTACATTTTTCACAATGTTGCCGCTGCAGTGGACAGTGCAGTGGTCCGGCATCTCTCCAAGAAGCTGCCGCGCCTTGGCGGCGGCGTAAGCGATGGCGATGGGCTCGGTACAGCCCAGCGCCATAACCAGCTCAGAGCGCAGAATGGTAAGGTGATTTTCATAAAGCGTATGGTCCATAATGCAACAATTCCCTTCTATTTTATCGGGCTGTCCCTTGATTTTTTCAACAAATTATTCTAACATATAGGCAGAGCGATTCCAGAACGCTGGAAACAGGAGGCGGGTATATTATGAATTTTCTGAATCTGCAATACTTCTGCGTCGCGGCGGAGGAGCTGAGCTTTACCAAGGCGGCCAAACGGCTGTTCATCTCGCAGCAGTCGCTAAGCAGCCACATCTCCCGGCTGGAGGAGGAGTTTGGAGTCGCCCTCTTCAATCGCTCTCAGCCGGTCACGCTGACCCAGGCGGGGGAGTGCCTCTACCAGAACAGCCAGCTCCTCCTCTACCAGAAGAATCAGACAGAGAAGGCCCTCCAGGACATTCGGGACTTCCGCAGGGGCGAGCTGACCATTGGGGCCAGCACCTCACGGGGGGCCATTATGCTGGCGGACATTCTGCCGGAATTTCACCAGAAGTTCCCCCAGATTCAGCTCCATCTGATTGAGGGCACCACCAAACAGATTAACAAGGCGCTGTATGAGGGCCGGGCGGACGTCAACATCGGCTTTGCCATCAACGACCCGGAAAATGTACACGAGGAGCTGCTTCACACCGAGCATCTGACGTGCATGGTTCCCATCTCATTTCTCTCCACCTATGCCGCCGGGGGGAGCGAGCCCCCCCGGCCGGGCACAATGCAGAACTTTAAGCTGTTTGCCCGCTGTCCCTTTGTCCGGATGCCCCACGACTTCTGGCTGGGCGGCATCTTCGAGCGCTGCTGCCAGGACCACGGGGTGACCCCCGAGATTGTGCTGGAGACCACCAGCATGACCACCCTGGTTTCTCTGTGCACCGCGGGGCTGGGGGCCATCGTCCTGCCCGAGATCTTTACCAGCCGCCGGATGGTGTTCTGGGAGCAGCGGGACTGGCGGGACACCGTGGCGGTCTATCCTTTGGACTATCCCTCCGGCAACCAGCCCATAACCATCAGCCGCCTCCGGGACCACTACCTCAGCCGGGCGGCCACCGAGTTTATCAGCATGGCCAAGCAGAAATTTACATACTGATTGCGCCGCCGGGCTTTTACTGCTTGCGCATCCGCTGCTCCACCATATCCTTGGCCTGCTTCACATAGGTCAGCGTGTCCTTGTCCAGTGGGTAGCGGATGACGCAGCCCGGCGTCAGGATTTGGTTGCGCCCGCCCAGCATACGGTAGCACTCAAAAATCTGGTGCTGGATAGCGCCCCGGTTCCGCTGGGTGATGTCGGTGCGGTTCAGGCCGCCCATCAGACACTTGCCGGTCATCACATAGGCCTCGTCCACGGCGGGCAGAGTCTCCCAGGCGTGCCAGTTGAACACCTGGACCGGGTAGTCCTTCAGCAGCTCAAACATGATGTTAGTGCCGTGGGCGTGAATGGTATTCATCCAGCCCTTCTCCGCTGCCGCCAGCACCTCCAGATCATAGGGGACGCCGAACCTGCGGTACTCCTCTGCGGTCATAAAGTCGTAGGTGCTGCTCTGGGCGGCAAAGAAAATGCCGTCCGCCCCCAGGTCCAGCACCGCGCGGGCCATGTCGCAGGTGGTCTGGGTAATCACCTTCAGGGCGCTGTGGACCTCCTCGCTGCGGCCGTCCGCCAGGTATTGGAGCAGGGTGTTGCCCGAGAGCTTGTTGGCGATAGTCAGAGGGCTGAAGATGGTGAAAATAACAGGGACCTCTTCCCCCTTCACCTTGTCCAGCAGCAGACGCAGGCCCTTCAGCTCCCGCGCCAGACTGCCCTGCTCAACGGAGCAGGGCTTCAGCTTGAGCCAGTCTCCGGCCTCGTGGATGGGGGTTTTGACTACCTTGGCTACCCCGCCCTTGGCGATCTCGGAGTAGTCGATCTCACAGCCGAAATCCTCGATGGCGTACATGCCGTTGTTCATGGTCTTAATAAAATCCACGTCGTAGGTCTTATAGAAATCGTAGGTGCTCTCCGCCAGCTTTTCGGGGTCCAGGTCGATGCCGGGCAGATGGGTCCAGAAGGAGTAGGGCAGAGTATCGGGCGTCTCGCCGTGGACCGCCGCCCACACACGTTCTTTTTTTGTCATAATAGAGGTGCCTCCCAACATTCCAATTAAAATGAATATCAAGCGGCGGAAGCATGGTGCCGGTCCGTCCCTTGAGGTGAGGGGTTCGGACCGGCCGGAGCGGGTTTCTCCGGTTGATGCCAGTATAAAATTCCGATTCCCAGGATGTCCAACAGGTTTTTTGCGGAAACTCACAGTTATCTTGTTGTAACCTGAGACAATATCGTCAAATTTTCCTTACGTTACAATATTTTTACTGTGACACCCAACAAAAAAGTTGCTTGAAATTGCGGGGAGGACACCATAGAATAAAGTCGCAGTCACAAAGGCGGCAGCATGGCAGACCCAATTCGCCCGGAGCTGAGGTGAGCTTCAGGCGGCCCGCGCCGGACCCCGGCGCGATTTCCCAGCGAAAAGGCAGACCCGAACGTAAGAAGAAACGGACCAACATCAAAGGGAGGAACTCTAAAATGAAAAAAATGTTCGCACTCGTCTCCGCCTGCGCCCTGGCCCTGAGCCTGGCCGCCTGTTCTACCGGCGGTTCCAGCAGCGGCTCCGCTCAGAAGCCCAACAACAATAACAACGCCAGCAAGGGCGACAGCTTCCCCAATGAGACCATCACCCTGGTCTGCCCCTTCTCCGCCGGCGGCGGCACCGACATCGGCGCCCGGAATATGGCCACCGCCCTGTCCGCCGACCTGGGCGTCAACGTGGTGGTAGAGAACCAGACCGGCTCCGGCGGCTGGGTGGCCTGGACCGACCTGATTACCGGCGACTATGACGACGGCTACACCATCGGCCTGATCAACCACAACTTTGTCTTTGGCGAGCTGGACCCCGAGAATCCCCGTGAGTACAGCCTGGACGACGTGCAGGTGCTGTGCAACCAGGTGGTGGACTACGACGTGCTGGCCATCCGGGCCAACGAGACCCGCTTCACCGACATCAACAGCTTCATCGAGTACGCCCAGGCCAACCCCATCCTGATCTCCGCCCAGGCCACCGGCATCACCGACGGCGAGGCCACCAAGGCTGAGTGGTTCAACAAGACCTTCGGCACCCAGATCACCGTCATCCCCGTGGACGGCGCCTCCGACAGCCGGGGCATGTTCCTGGCCGGCGACACCGACATCCTCTTCGGCTCCATCTCCGACGTGAACACCTCCTACCAGAACGGCGAGATGAAGCTGCTGTGCCAGTTCGCCGAGGAGCGCAGCTCCTTCATCCCTGATATTCCCACCGTGGAAGAGGCCACTGGCAAGCAGCTGGTCGCCTTCGCCGCCCGTGGCTACTTCTACCCCAAGGGCGTGTCCGCCGACAAGGTGGAGTTCATGACCAACGCCATGCTCAAGGCCATGGAGCGCTCTGACTATATCGAGAACATGGCCGCTCTGGGCCTGCAGCTGGACAACACCTCCGGCGAGGCCTATGCCGAGCTGCTCAACGGCCAGATGGAGACCCGTCTGTCCATCTGGGGCTGAGGCTGAGACCGCTATCTGAAAATCTTTTTATCCGGAGCGGTGATCCGGTCTGGTGAACCGCTCCGGATTATTCTAAATGGGGGATACATCTATGACAAAAAAGTTCCACCGCGACGTCTGGGTGGGCGTGGTGCTGCTGGCCTTCTGCGCCGTGGTATTCTTCCTCGCCCTTCAGATCTCCGGCCAGTCTGCGGTCGTTCCCATTGCGCTTACTGTTCTGATGGCTGTTTGCTCCGTGTTTATTATCCTCAAAGGTCTGCGGCAGACCAAAGCGCAGCAGGGGGAATTTAAATATGCCCTCACCGTGAAGGACAGCAAAAACGCCTTCCTTTTCATGGGCTTCATCGTGATCTACTACCTGCTGTTCCGCTATGTCACCTACTGGATCGCCACCCCGATCTTTATGATCTTCGCCATGAAGCATCTGAAGGTGAAATCCTGGAAAGTCAACATTATCATCACGGTTTTGTACATGGTAATCTGCTATGTGGCCTTCGTCATCATTCTCCAGCTGCCGATCTACAAGGTGGGCGTGCTGGGCCGGCTGTTCCGCTATGTGTAAGGAGGGAGAGGACGTATGTTAGATTATTTAACCGCAGCGCTGGCGTCTTTTGCCTCAGTTGAGGTGCTTTTGGCCCTGGCCGTCGGCGTGGTAGGCGGCATGATCATCGGCATTATCCCCGGCCTGGGTCCCTCGGTGGGCATCGCCCTGCTGCTGCCCATCAGCTTCTCCATGAGCCCCACCGCCGCCCTGGTGATGATGACCGCCATGTACACCACCGGCGTCTACGGCGGCTCCATCACCGCCGTGCTCTGCCACACCCCCGGCACCGCCGCCTCCGCCGCCACCACCATGGACGGCTACGCGCTGACCCAGAGGGGCCGGGGCATGGAGGCCATCTCGGTGGTCACGGTGGCCTCTGTGGTAGGCGGCATCATCGGCGCCATCTGCCTGATCCTCTTTGCCCCCGCCCTGGGCAAAATCAGCCTGATGTTCTCCTGCCTGGAGTACTTCCTGGTGGCCTGCTTCGGCCTGCTGGTTGTCTCCGGCCTTACCGGCGACAACCAGGCTAAGGGCTTCTTCTCCGCTCTGCTGGGCCTGCTCATCGGCTGTGTGGGCATGGACTCCATCAGCGGCGTGTCCCGGTTCACCTTCGGCCAGCTGTGGCTGGAGGACGGCCTGGACTCCACCCCCATCCTTATCGGCCTGTTTTCCATCTCCCAGGTGCTGGTGCTGGTGGACAAGCTGCTCCGGGGCTCCAGCTCCACCATCGTGGACGACCCCGCCGCCGGCCTGAAGGGCAAGCGCTGGGAGAAGGGCAACGGCAAAAAGCTGACGCCCACCATGCTCCGCAGCTCGGTCATCGGCTCCTTCGTGGGCTTTATCCCCGCCGCCGGCTGCTCTATCGCGGCCTGGATCAGCTACAGCATTGCCAAGCAGACCTCGAAGAAGCCTGAGGAGTTCGGCAAGGGCTCTATCGTGGGCATTGCGGCCTCTGAGGCCTCCAACAACGCCGCCTGCGGCGGCGCCCTGATCCCCCTGTTCACCCTGGGCATCCCCGGCAGCCCCGTCACCGCCATCCTCTACGGCGCCCTGCTGATGCACGGCCTCCAGCCGGGCAGCGGCCTGTTCACCGGCGATAAGGCGGTCACCACCTACGCCATCTTCCTGGGCTTCCTCTTCGCCAATGTGCTTATGGGCCTTATCGGCCTGACCATGGCCAAGCAGATGGCCCGCATCTGCCTGGTGCCCAACTCCGTGCTGGTGCCCATTATCGTGGCCCTGGCCTGCATCGGTACTTACGCCCTGAGCAACAACATGATGGAAGTGGTCATCATGCTGGTGTTCGGCCTCATCGGATACCTGATGAAGATTTTTGAGTTCGAGCCCGCCCCCCTGGTGCTGGGCGTGGTGCTGGCGGATATCCTGGAGTCCAACTTCCGCCGGACCCTCATCATGGCAGCCCCCAAGGGCGGCTTGATTCCCTACTTCTTCACCCGTCCCGTGGCTATCATCATCGTGCTGGTGATTTTGGCTTTCGCCTTGGCTCCTGTGATTGTTAAAGTGGCGCAGAAGAAAAAGGCTTAACCCCCTTGACTTTCCTCTTGACTCAAGAACTGTAAGAAGCGGCAAACGCCCCGGATTTTGTGATAGAATCCGGGGCGTTTTTATATTTAAATGCACTTTTCCGCACGCTTTGCCCGATTCCGCCCGTCTTGACCCGTAACCAGGTGGCACAGATGGCGCTCAATGCGCTGCGCACCGAGATGGTGACCTTCACCGGCACCCCCGGCTTCGAGGCCAACGGCGTGACCGTGGGCTACCGTGCCGAGTACACTCAGCGCACCGGCACT
>JAAWEX010000088.1 GCA_022794495.1 Lawsonibacter sp.
CCATCGGTCTTTGGACAGCGCCGGAGCCGGAAACGCTGGAACGGGAATATATGGCCTACTATCAGGCCATGCAGAAGCGCAAGAAAAGGACGGCATAGCGTCCCACATAGAGAGATTTCTTTACAGGTAGCCCGAAGGGTGGCACTTCTTTATGAAGTGCCACCCTTGGGCGGTTTTTATTTGATTTCCTGCTCCAGGTCCCGAAACAGGGGGTCATCAAAGAAATCGGCTATTGTTATGCCTAAACCGTCACAAATCTTTTTGACGGTAGAAGTCGTGGTGCTTTTGTTTCGGCTGTTGACAATGTTGTTTATCGTAGATTGCGTCATACCACAGACAGTAGAAAGCTTGTTGATGGTCAGCCCGTGTTCATCGCAGAGATTGAGAATGCGCTGGATAGTTGCCTCTTTCAACGTCATGGTATCACCACCTTTTACAAAAGCTTAACAAAATACGCTTGAAAAGCTTAACTCTGTTGAGTTAAAATAACCCAGTAGAGTTAATAAAGGGCAATACCACAATTTGGGTGCGCGCTGGCTGAATAACAAACCGCCCACCGGAAGCACTTGCTTTTCGGCGGGCGGTTTTAATTTTCAAACAGACTTTCAATGGATACACCAAGAATTTCCGCAAGTCCGTATAGCTCGATATCTGTTACAGTGCGCTGTTTGTCCTCAATTCTTGAGATGGAACCGCGGCAGATGTAGATTGCCAGGGTTTCCAGCTTGTTAGACAGCGCCTGCTGGCTCAAGCCTCTTTCGATTCGGAGCTTCCTCACCTGGCTGCCTACCATATTCCTATCATTTCCGTCAATGATTCTAGCCATAGTTTTCCCCTCTCTGTCTTGACATAAGACAAAGCTTAGAATAAACTATGGTCAAGAATATGGTGTCCTATGACAGGACAAAGTAAAATAAATCTACGAGGATATGATGATGGAACAGAATCATAATTTTCCACCGAACCCGCGGCTGGTAGATGCCGCAGAAAGCTGGGAAATCGGGGATGAGCTAATCAATGGGGTAATTACGGCGGCAGTTTGGTCGGAGGGCAGAAGCCGGGAATTTGCCAGAAGATGATCGAGGCGTTGAATCGGGGTGGGGCTAAAACGAAGGAGGGCACTGTCAACGCCTTTTTGTTTCAGGCGATGGTGGGCCGTCTGCTGGAGGAATTCCACGCCCTGGGGGGATACACCGGCAGAATAGATATCCGCCCACTGGAAGCATTTGCTTCTCAGAGGGCGGTTTGTTGGAAATTTTATAGGTCCAAACGAAATTTTAGTAAAAGGTAAGGCTCTATCTCTAAAACCGTTGCGATATTGAATACCAAATCCAGAGACGGTCCCCGGTCCATATTTGGCGCTTCTACCGCCGCCATATGCTGACGACTGATTCCCAGCTCCTCAGCCAATGCCTCCTGGGTATATCCTTTCTTATTGCGGTAATATTTTACGGCATAAGATAGATTTTCCATCCGCTTTGTATTGTCAAAACACCGCTCCAAATACATCACCGCCTTTTGGAATTATTCTACCCAAGTGAGACTCGATGATAAATAATCTTTAAAACGATATTGACGTATTAAAAACGATAATATATAATTTTTTGCGAAGTTAAATATTGGCGATGGTGGGCCGTCTGCTGGAGGAATTCCACGCCCTGGGAGGTGCGCCGGCGGAATAGATATCCGCCCGCCGGAAAGTGTTTGCTTTTCGGCGGGGGCTGCTCTATAATGGACATGTTCAAAACAGTTTGGAAAATGGGGGGATAAGATGCAGATTTCAAGCAGGTTTACAGTGGCGGCCCATGTGCTCATCTGTATTGAGATGTTCAAAAATGAGCGGAAGGTGACCAGCGATTTTCTTGCCTCCAGCGTAAACGTAAACCCGGTTGTCATCAGAAGGATACTACAGCAGCTGAAAGGGGCAGGGATTGTAACCGTGACTCGGGGTAGCGGAGGAGCGGACACGGCCAAGGCACTGGACGAGATCACCCTGCTCGACCTGTACAACGCCGTGGAGTGCGTGGATGACGGGGCGCTGTTTCATTTTCACGAGGACCCCAACCAGCTCTGTCCGGTGGGCAGGAACATCCACGCCGTTCTGGACGGACGGCTGGAGGAGATCCAGCGGGCGATGGAGGAGCAGATGAAATTGGTGACCATACGGGACATTGTGGAAGACACAAAAAATTTGATGTAACTATTGACATTACAACGAAGCTGTGGTATAACTATTGTTGTAGCTGATGAAGTTACAACAAAAAATTGGAGGTAATACCATGGCAATCTTTAAAAAGGCAAGCGTTGGGCCGGAGGCCAGAGTCGAGCTGCACGATCTCCTCGCCCTGACCGGAGCGGAGATCAGCATCAACAGCCTCCCTGCGGGGACCGGCGTGCCCTTTGTCCACTCCCACAGACATAACGAGGAGATCTATGGGGTCCTGGAAGGAAAAGGCCGGGCGGTCATTGACGGCGAGACGGTGGAGCTGGCGGCGGGCGACTGGGTCCGGGTGGCCCCGGCGGCCAAGCGCCAGTTTTCGGCGGCGGAGGACGCGGCAATCCGCTTCCTCTGCATCCAGGTGAGGGAGAACTCCCTGGAGGGCTACACAATGGACGACGCGGTGGCAGAGGAGTAAACCTGAGAAAAACTGCAAAACAGAGAGAAAAAAGCCGCCCCTGGGCGGCTTTCTCTAATATCTGCCCTTTGCCGTGAGGGCCCAAAGGTTGCTGATCTGGGGGGACAAGCGGTCATAGTCCCAGAGCTGCTCACTGTTGGCGTGGCGGTTGGGATCGTTGATCTGAAATTTTCCATTCTCCACCCCGGTAATCAGGATAAAGTGGCCGGCGGTGGTGAAGTCTCCCGCGCGCACACTGCATACGATAGGCTGGCCGTCCTCCAGGGCTCGGACCATTGTGTTGTAGGCCAGGGGCAGCTCCCGTGCGTTCAGTCCGAAGTGCCCGCAGCCCTCGGAGATCAGCGTCCAGCTGGAACCGACGCCGTCCACATAGTACCCGGCTGCCTGAGCGTAAGCGGCCACCACATTGGGGGTCTGGGTGTTGTCGCCGGTAAGGCCGCAGATGGCCATGGACAGGACGGTGGGGGCGCAGCCGGTGAGGCCCAGCATTCCGTCGCCGTACTGGGTGTAGCCCCAGCGGGCGTCCCACTGTATCAGCAGGGGGAACTGCCCCAGGGTGACGGGGCCCACGTCAGTGGCAGGCGGGTCGTCTTTGTGCTCCGGATAGTTCTGGACATAGGAGAGCGTCTCCGGATTGCGGAGCAGCAGCTCCAGCAGCTCGTCGGGGTAGTCGGACAGATCGCCCAGCTGGTCAAAGCAGGTCTGGTGCTCCCAGTCAGAGAGGGGCGGGGAGACAGAGTCGGACGGACCTGCGGGGCCAGCGGAAGAACTGGCAGAGGGATCAGGCGGCTTGACGGCCAGGATTGGGAGATTACCCCGCAGGGCCCAGCCCAGGCAGGCGCCTAGAATCAGCCCTGCGGCCAGGAGGGGGAGAGGATTGCGCCGCCTCCGGCGGCCGCGGCGAACTCTGGGAGCTGCTGGGGCGCGGCCGGCCCGCTGTCTTGGGTACATAACAGGGCACCTTCTTTCTCATTTTCTCTTTTGCTCCAGATCGGCCAGGAAAATTTTCCAGGCGCCGGGATTGCGGACATAGTAGATCGGGCACTCCTTGCCGGTCACGTCGTAGTGGCGGATGACCTGGGAGGTGTCCAGCTGATAGTACTCCATCAGCCAGCTTGCCAGTCGGACCAGGGAGTCGTAGGTGGCCTGGGTAAAGGCGCCGTCGCTGTCCGGGTGGCAGCACTCGATGGAAATGGTGTCATTGTTGCGGCTGCTGGAGCAATAGGCCACCTCATCCAGCGGGATATTTTGAATGATCTCTCCGTCCAGACCGATGAGAAAATGGCTGCTGGCGTAGGTCTCGCCGGTAGAAGCCAGATTTTGAAAATAGCTGTGGTTCTGCCGGGCGGTGGTGCCGGGGTTGCCCACATAGTGGACCACCACGCCGCTCACCCCGTCCAGCTCGGTTCCGGGCCGGGAGTATTCATTGACGGTGAGAAAATCCTGTTCGATCCATTCCGGGCAGTCAGGCGGCTCCTTCATCGAAATGGCCGGTGTAGGGGCGGGGAGGCCTGGGGGCTCTCCCTGGATGGAGGAGGGCGTTTGAGAAGGTGCGTCAGCGGCTTGGATGGGAAAGACACCCCGCAGCATCCAGCCCAGGCAGGCGCCCAGAATCAGCGCCGCGGCCAGGAGAGGGAGGGGGCTGCGCCGCCTCCGCCGGCCGCGGCGGGCCCTGGAGGCTGGAGTGGCTGAGTCGCGGTCGATCCGCTGCCCTGTGTACATAAGGAGCACCTTCTTTCTCGTTTTAGGCACTGCTATGGTACAACAGAAATTTTAAGATGAGATTTTGAAAAGCTTAAGAAATATTGAAGATATTCAGACCGGCGTCACTGGCCAGACAGGTATAAAAGCCTCATTTCCCCGAAAAACTAGCTGGGAAGGGGGCGGTATTTTGCGAAAGAATTGGAAATACGCCGCAGCTGGCGGGCTGGCCGGCGTGGCCAACGGCCTTTTCGGCGGCGGAGGAGGGTCGGTGCTTGTCCCTCTGTTCACCGGCTGCTGCGGGCTGGACCAGCGCCGGGCCTTCGCCACGTCGGTGGCTGTGATTCTGCCTCTGTGTGCGCTGTCGGTGGGGATTTACTTTTTCCGGGGCGGGCTGGACTTTATGGCCGCTCTGCCCTACCTCATCGGTGGAGCG
Organism: Lawsonibacter sp.; assembly: GCA_022794495.1. Lineage (GTDB taxonomy): Bacteria > Bacillota > Clostridia > Oscillospirales > Oscillospiraceae > Lawsonibacter. The sequence continues at coordinate 4,774 of JAAWEX010000088.1, forward strand.
GCGGGGGGCTGGGCCGGGGGAAGGTGGTTCAAGGGCGTAAAGATGCCCTGGCTGAAGCGGATCTTTGGGCTGCTGCTGATCTATGGAGGGGTGAGGAGCTTTCTGTGAACGAGTGGATACTGCCCCTGGCGGTGGGGGCGGCCACGGGGGTGCTGTCCGGCTTCGGCGTGGGCGGCGGCACCCTGCTGCTGGTCTATATGACCGCCTTTGCCGGGGTGGAGCAGCGCCTGGCCCAGGGGATCAACCTGCTGTACTTCCTCCCCGCCGGACTGCTGGCTCTGCCCGCCCACATGAAAAACGGCTATATCGAAAAGCGGGCCCTCCTCCCGGCTGTGGCTGCGGGACTGGTCTGCGCCGCCCTGTCCGCCTGGGCGGCTACTGCCATGGATGTGGCGCTGTTGAAGAAGCTCTTTGGAGGCTTTTTGATCGCGGTTGGCCTGATGGAGCTGTTTGGAAGAAAAAAGGGCTGACTCGGTGAGTCAGCCCTTTGATGCATATAGTAGCAGCTAAAATAGTGCCTTCATTTACAACGCTGCGATTCTGGCACGGACATAGGCCTCTAAAAGGTCGCAGGTGCCGCGGATATCCAGCTTTGCGCTGTTGACGCAGATATCGTAGGTGCGGGAGTCTCCCCACTTGGCCTGACAGATCTGGTTGTGGCAGTATTTCCGCCGCTTGTCGTTCCGGCTCATCAGCTCCAGGGCTTCCTCGGCGGACACCTTGTCGATGCGCATGGTGCGCTGCTGTTTAAAGTCCCGGTCGGCCAGCACAAAGATGGACACCAAACCGGGGTAATCCCGCAGATACTCCTCGCCGCAGCGGCCCAGCACCACAAAGGACTCCCCCGCGTCGGCCTTCTGCCGGAGGAAGGCCGACTGCATAGCGGCCACATGCTCCTCCGGAGAGTTGCTGAACCCCCGGACCCGCCGGGAGGTAAAGATATTGATGGGGCTTTCGTCAAAGCGCGAAAGCTTATCCAGCTTTAGATTATGCTTGTGGGCGATGCTGTCTAAAATACTCTCGTCATACAGGGGCAGGCCGAACCGCTTGGCCAGCTCAGCGGCCACCTCGTGCCCTCCGCTGCCAAACTCCCGGCTGACGGTGATTAAAACCTGCTTTTCCATAAAATTCCCTCCCAGGGCAGCATTTTATATCAAAGATAGCGCACAAAGATAATCGCGGTGGAGATAATCAGCACCAGAACAGTGGGCAGGGTCTGGGCCCGGCAGTAGCGGCCCCAGGCCACAGGGAAGCCGTTCTTGGCGGCAATCGAGGTGCCCACCACGTTGGCGGAGGCGCCGATGGGGGTGGCGGAGCCGCCGATGTCGGTGCCCATGGACAGGGCCCAGGCCAGGCACTCCAGGTCCACGCCCTGGGCGGCGGACAGGGTGCGGATGACGGGGATCATGGTGGCGGCGAAGGGGATATTGTCGATAAAGGCGCTGGCCAGGGCGGAGCCCCAGATAATAATGCTGATCATCACATAGGTATTGCCGCCGCTGAGCCGCTCGATAAGCTGGGCCAGCAGTTCCAGCACGCCGGTGTGCTCCAGGCCGCTGACGGCCACAAACAGGCCGATGAAAAACAGCAGGGTGTCGCAGTCGATCTTGCGCAGCAGCTGGGGCGCCTCGCGGCCGGCCGCCGCCAGGGTGACCAGGGCGATGGCCAGGCCGATGGTAGACACAGTCAGCCCCGTCTGGGCGTGGGTGACCAGCAGGACCACCGCCGCGGCGAAGATGGCGCAGCTCAGGGTGAAGCTCCGCCGGCTGGTGATGGCGGCCCTGGGGTCGGGGAAGGTGGACGGATCAGCCCGTCTGCCCCCCATGGGGACCAGCTCCTTGCGGAAGTAGAAATAGAAGTAGGGCGCTGTGATGAAGATAGCGGCCAGAGCAATCAGGCCGGTGTTGGTGATAAAGTCGAAGAAGGAGTAGCCCAGGGAGGTGCCGATGATAATGTTGGGCGGGTCGCCGCACATGGTGGCCGAGCCGCCCAGGTTGGCGCAGAAGATCTCCGACAGGATGAAGGGCACCGGGTTCATATCCAGCAGCCGGGCCAGCTCCGCCGTCACCGCAGCCAGGAACATAATCACCGTGATGCTGTCGATAAACATGGACAGCCCGGCGGCCAGGGCCATAAACAGGAAGAAGAGGGGGGCCGGCTTAAAGTGGACCATCCGGGCCAGCTTGATGCACAGCCAGCGGAAAAAGCCGCTGGCGGCCATCCCCTCCACCATCACCATCATGCCGGCGATAAAGACAATGGTCTCCCAGTTGATGCCGGTAGAGGGCTCCGCCTCACCCACCCGATACCAGAAGCCGGGGGACAGGAAGCTCTGAAAGCTGAGGGCCTCGATTACAGCGCTGCCGTCCCGGAGGCAGACGCCAAAGACCAGGACCAGGGTGGCCAAACCGCAGGAGAGGGTGACGACCTGGCGTGGGATGCGTTCGGTGATCAGCAGGATAAACATAATCAAAAAGATCACCACAGCACAAATCTGTGCGGCAAACATGATAAATTCCCCCTTTGGGTGTTCCGGTCCTCACACCGGGCCGGGCATTGACAGTTTTTCAAACGACAGTTAAGATAGACCCTTTCGCTGAAATTGTCAAGCCTGGAAAGGAGGATTTTTGCGTTTCCTTAACGGAGCGCGAAATACTATAATAGCTCCATCATATCTGTGTAATGTCGTAGGGGGTGGTCTGGTAGACGTAGTAGTTGAGCCAGTTGGTGTAGAAAAGCTGCCCGGCGGAGCGCCAGTTGACCACCGGCGGCTGGGCGGGGTCGTCGCCGGGAAAGTAATGCCTGGGAATCTCGATGGGCAATCCCTTGTCCACGTCCCGGAAATACTCCTTGGCCAAGGTGTCCGGGTCATACTCCGGATGCCCGGTGATGAAGAACCGGCGGTTGTCCTCGCTCTTTACCGCAAAGACGCCGGCCTCCTGAGAGACGGAAAGCAGCTCCAGCTCGGGAATTTTAAGGATATCCTCAGCCCGGTTTTCGGTATGCCGGGAGTGGGGGATGGAGAAGACGTCGTCGAAGCCCCGGAAGAGGGGGGACTGCTTTTTCAGCGCCACATGGGGGAACACACCAAAGAGCTTTTTGGGCAGGGAGTATTTGGGGATGCCGTAGTGGTAGTAGAGCCCGGCCTGGGCCCCCCAGCACACGTGGAGGGTGGAGTGGACATGTGTTTTGGTCCACTCCATAATCTGGCACAGCTCCGGCCAGTAGTCCACATCGGCAAAGTCCAGGTTTTCTACCGGCGCCCCGGTGATAATCATGCCGTCAAACTTCCGGCTTTTGATCTGGTCGAAGGTGGTATAAAAGGAGCACAGGTGGCTGGACTCGGTATTTTGAGAGGTATGGCTGGCCATCTTCAGCAGCTCCACCTGAACCTGGAGGGGGGAATTGGAGAGCTTGCGCAGCAGCTGGGTCTCGGTGACAATTTTTGTGGGCATCAGGTTGAGGATAAGCAGGTTCAGCGGGCGCATGTCCTGGTGGAGGGCCCGGTATTCGGTCATGACAAAAATATTCTCCTGTTCCAGAATGGCACGGGCGGGCAGGGAG
>JAAWEX010000089.1 GCA_022794495.1 Lawsonibacter sp.
TGTTGGAGCCCAGCAGGCCGTACTTCTCGTTGTACCCGCTGCCGTTGACCGAATGGATCAGGATATCGTCCAGGCCGTAGACCGACACCGCCCCAGCCTCCCGCAGCAGCCGCTTGGTGCGCTGGCGGGTGTGGATGTCGCAGCACAGGACGTGCTTGGTGTAGGGCAGGATGGCCCTGGGGTCGTTGGCAAAGATGATCTCTACCTCCGCCCCGCAGCCCTGGATGAGCTCCTGGTAGTAGGCCACATAGTCCACCCCGGTGAAGGGGTGCTTCTCATAGCCGAACAGCTCCCGGTACCGCTCCAGTGTGAGGACGTCCTTGTAGGGGTCCACGCCCTTCTCGTCCACGGAGTCGATGCTGACCAGGTGGTTGCCCACCTCGTCGGAGGGATAGCTGAGCATGAGGACCACCTTTTTGCACCCCTTGGCGATGCCCCGCAGGCAGATTGCAAACCGGTTACGGCTTAGGATGGGGAAGATCACCCCCACCGTCTCCCCGCCCAGCTCACTTCGGACGTCGGCGGCGATATCGTCCACGGTGGCGTAGTTGCCCTGGGCGCGGGCCACGATGGCCTCAGTCATGGCCACGATGTCCCGGTCTCGGATGGCAAAGCCGTCCTCCTCCGCCGCCTCCAGCAGGGAGCGGGTGACAATCTCTACCAGGTCGTCCCCGCTGCGGATGATAGGGGTGCGGATGCCCCGGGATACTGTACCGACCATACGGCTCATAAAGGAACACTCCTTGTTTTATAGCATTTGGGGAAAATCTCCCACGGCATTATATAATACCACGATTTCTGCCGGTTGTAAATATAATTTTCCTGATTAACGCGGCAAAGCGGCTATTCCACCCCAAAGGAGGCGATGGCGTCCCGCATCTTGCGCCACTGGCCCCGCAGCTCCTCCAGCCGGGTCTGGCCTGCGGGGGTGAGCTTGTAGTATTTCCGGTCCGGCCCGCCCCCGCCGGGGGCCATATACCAGGAGGTATACCCCTCCTTCCCCAGCCCCCGGAGCAGGGCATAGATGGCGCTCTCCTGGGTGTCTGGGAAGGCTGTCCGCAGAGGGGTGAGCACCTCGTAGCCGTATTTGTCCCCCCCGGAGAGCAGCTGGAGCAGACACAGCTCCAGCAGGTCCTTCTTCAGCACAGGGCCACCCCCGTTCCGATGAGGCCAGCGGTCCCTACAAGGACCATACGGGGAAAGAAATACTCCCGCAGCTCGTCCGTGCCCCAGTCAAGGCTCATACTTCTCAGCCAGAATGTGACGATCGCGCACAGCGCCGCCACGGTAAGTGCCAGGGCGTAGACCGCCAGCCACCGCCGGTCGCAGAGCTTGGCCAGCACCAGCCCGGCGAAGGCGGCCAGAGCGCAGAGCGTCCCGCCGTACCTCAGCAGGTCCGGCAGTTGGCTCGCCTGTCTGCGAAGCAGGTCTGGGAGAGGCTCTGTGGTGAGGCGCTCCAAAAATTCAGGGCTTGTCACATGACAGGTCCAGCCCATTATGGCCGCCCCAGCCGCCAGCACCAGCACCAGCACCAACCCCAAAATCAGCCGCTTGGACAGCGGGCCGCTTTTTTGTCCGTGCCGCCGGAACCAGTACTGAGACAGCACCATCCCCACCATCATCACCCACACAGGGAACCAATACTGTCTAAAGTCAAACACATAGTCGAACCGGCTGCGCCCCGTAAAGCACCACCTGGCCATCATAAATACCCCAACGGCCAGCACAGCGAACACTGCCAGCCACCGGCGGTATGCTTTCACATCGGTGAGCAGGTGGGCCGCCTGGACAGGCTCGCCCAGCTCCTCCACCAGCCTGGACTCGTCCCGCTCCGGCTGGAAAATCAGCTCCCGGTAGTCGGCAATGGCGTCCTCCGACTCCTGGGGCGGCAGACGCCACCGCACCGCCCGGCTGAATTTTTTCAGGTACTGCTCCTTCGTCAGGGGCTTTTGCTGCTTCATAGGTCGCTCCTCCATCCTTCTAATGATTAAAATACTGTACTGTCAAAAATATAATACCTGCCCCCGCGAAGCTTGTCAAGAGAAATTTTTGACGGTTAGGGAATTTTATGGTATGCTGGTATAAATCTGTAGGGCGGGACGACTCGGCCCGCCGTATTTCTATTTTACTCCGACGGCGCGCCGGGGTCGTCGCGCCCTACACACCGCACCAATTCGGGAGGATATTTCTTATGGACATTCAAGCCCTCAGCGCGGCCCAGCGGGCCTATTTTAATACCGGGGCCACCCTGTCCCTGTCCGCCCGCCGGAATGCCCTGCGCCGGCTCCGGGAGGCCATCAAGGCCCATGAGGGGGATATCTGCGCCGCCCTCCGGGCCGACCTGAACAAGTCCTCCACCGAGAGCTACATGTGTGAGATTGGCCTCACCCTGTCGGAGCTGTCCTTTGTGGAGAAGCGGCTGGGACGCTGGATGGGGGACAGGCCCCACCTCACCCCCCTGGCCCAGTTCCCCGCCAGAAGCTTTACCGTTCAGGAGCCCTATGGGGTGGTCCTGATTATGTCCCCCTGGAATTACCCCTTTCTGCTCACCATTTCCCCCCTCATCGGGGCGATTGCCGCGGGAAACTGCTGCGTGGTGAAGCCCTCGGCCTACTCCCCCGCCACGTCGGCGGTGATCCGCAAGCTGTTAGAGGGCTGCTTCCCCCGGGAGCTTGCGGCCGTGGTAGAGGGAGGCCGGGCTGAGAATCAGGCCCTGCTGGACCAGAAATTTGACTACATCTTTTTCACCGGCGGGGTGGAGGTGGGCAGAGCGGTGATGGCCAAGGCGGCCGGGAACCTCACCCCCGTCACCCTGGAGCTGGGGGGCAAGAGCCCCTGTATTGTGGACGCCACCGCCCGGCTGGACCTGGCCGCCAAGCGCCTTGTCTTCGGCAAGCTGCTCAACTGCGGCCAGACCTGCGTGGCCCCGGACTACCTGCTGGTGGACCGGCGGGTGAAGGACCGGCTGCTGGCCCACGTGCGCAAGTGGACCGCCCTCCAATACGGCAGCGCCCTGGACAACCAGGGCTATGTCCGCATGGTCAACCGGAAGCACTTCGACCGGGTGATGGGCCTGATCGACCCGGACAAGGTGGTTTTGGGAGGGAGGGGCGACCCGGATACCCTGAAAATCCAGCCCACTGTACTGGACAACGTCTCCCCCCAGGACCCGGTGATGGCGGAGGAGATCTTTGGGCCGGTCCTCCCTGTCCTCACCTTCGATCAGATCGGGGAGGCGCTGGACTTTGTCCGCGCCCGGCCGCGGCCCCTGGCCCTCTATCTGTTTTCCCGGGACAAGGAAGCCCAGCGGCTCTTTCTCCGCCGGGCCTCCTTCGGCGGCGGCTGCATCAACGACACTGTCATCCATCTGGCTACCAGCCGCATGGGCTTCGGCGGCGTGGGCGGCAGCGGCATGGGCAGCTACCACGGCCGGGACAGCTTTGACACCTTCTCCCACCGGAAAAGCATTGTAAAAAAGTCCTCCCCCATCGACCTCCCCATCCGGTACGCCCCCTACACCCCGGTCAAGGACAGGCTGATCCGGCTGTTCCTGCGGTAAAAAAATATGCCCCGCCTCAATTAAGACGGGGCAGCCCTCACGATCTTCCGTGGCGGGGATGCTGAGACACCATAATCGCAGACTCGCTGATCGCCGCCACCACATCGGCGCGGGATTGCAGCTCGTAGCTCTTCAGCTTGACCATCAGCCGGCCCTGCCGTGTGGCCACATAGTGAGGCGCAAGCTGGTTTAAGGTGAAGGCGGCAACGTCTGATTTGCAGGCGTCACAGGTGCAGCAGCCCCCCGCCTCCATCACGGCATCTAAATTTTGCAGCACGATGTCCTCCATCAGGTTTCTAAATTCCACGGCCATCTTTATTTTCCTCCAATCTCTGTCTCTGCCGAGACCTTGTCCCTATTATATTTCTTTCCTGTTGAAAATACAATCCTTATTTTATTTTTTGCAGACTGTTAAAAAAACCGCCTCCCGCATAAAGATGCTATAAATACACTGGGAAGTTATATGGCATCCCGGTATAATGGATTTACTGCTCTGCCAAAGGGGGCTGGACCATGCGTATCAACAAGCAGCTTAGAGAAAAAATACAGGAATCTATGGCGTCTGTGCTCCCCATCACCGCCATCGTCTTTCTGCTGTCCGTCACCGCCGCCCCCCTGGACCCGGGCACGCTGGTGCTGTTCCTCTTCGGGGCCATTCTGCTGGTGGTGGGTATGGGGCTGTTCACCCTGGGGGTGGATATGTCTATGATCCCCATGGGAGAGGGGGTAGGCGCCACCATCAGCAAGAGCAGATTCCTGCTGGCGCCCGTGGCGGTCTACTTCCTGCTGGGCGTTCTCACCACCATGGCCGAGCCCGACCTGACCGTACTGGCTAACCAGGTGCCTGCCATCAGCAACGGGGTGCTGATCCTCACTGTGGCGGTGGGGGTGGGAATCTTCCTGGTGGTGGCCGCCATGCGCATCCGCAGAGGCACTCCCCTGCGCCGGCTGCTGCTGGTCTTCTATTTCATTGTCTTCTCCCTGGCCTTTCTGGCCCCCGGCAGCTTTATCCCCGTCTCCTTCGACTCCGGCGGCGTCACCACCGGGCCCATCACCGTTCCCTTCATTATGTCTCTGGGCCTGGGCATCGCCTCCACCCGCAGCGACAAAAACTCCGCTAGCGACAGCTTTGGACTCATCTCCCTCTGCTCCATCGGGCCCATCCTGTGCGTGCTGCTGCTGGGAATCATCTACAGGCCCGCCGAGGCCTCCTCCACGATGACCGCCGTGCCGGACGTCTCCACCACTGCCCTGGCCGCCCGGTATTTCGTCCAGAGCTTCCCCACCTACTTCCAGGAGGTGGCCGCCGCCCTCCTCCCTGTAGCCGGGCTGTTCCTGGTCTTTCAGCTTCTCACCCGCCGGTTTAAAACCGGTCAGCTTCTGCGTATCGGCGCGGGCCTGCTGTATACATACCTGGGGCTGGTCCTCTTCCTGTGCGGGGTCAACGTGGGCTTTATGCCCGCCGGTCAGCTGATCGGCGCTACTATCGCCGGGAGCGGCCAGAGCTGGCTGCTCATCCCCGTCGGTATGCTCATCGGCTACTACATCGTCAAGGCGGAGCCCGCCGTGGCCGTTCTCACCAAACAGGTGGAGGAGGTCTCCAACGGCTCCATCTCCCACCGGGCTATGGGGCTGGCCCTGTCCATCGGCGTGTGCGTCTCAGTGGGACTGGCTATGGTGCGGGTGCTCACCGGGCTGAATATCTTCTGGCTGCTCATCCCCGGCTACGCCATCTCCCTGGGGCTCACCTTCTTTGTGCCCAGTATCTTTACCGGCATCGCCTTCGACTCCGGAGGTGTGGCCAGCGGACCTATGACCGCCACCTTCCTGCTCCCCTTCGCCCAGGGGGCCTGTCACGCATTAGGTGGCAGCATGATGACCGACGCCTTCGGCATTGTGGCTATGGTGGCTATGACTCCGCTGGTGACCATCCAGATTATGGGTCTGTCCAGCGTGGTCCGGCATAAGCTGGCCCGCCGCCGCCTGCGCTCCCGGATGGAGCGGGTGGAGGACATGATCCTCTACTTTGATTAGGAGGAAGGACTTGCCATGGAATCGATGAAAGTAATTCTCTCCATTGTAGAACGCGGTCAGGGGGCCGCAATGCTGCGGCTGTACCGCAAGCGTTATGTGCCCATCCACATTCAATGCACCGGAAAAGGGACGGCAACCTCAGAGATTATGGATATTCTGGGCCTCGGCTCCAGTGAAAAGGACGTGGTCCTCAGCTTTGCCGCCGCCTCGGCCGCAAAAAAGCTGCTCCACGACCTGGACAACGAGCTGCGGGGCCGCACCGGCGGGGCCGGCATCGTGGTCTCTATCCCGGTGTCCGCCCTGAACAGCCTGGTGGCCAATCTGGCCGCCTACCACGCCGAGAGTTTGAAGGAAAAAGAGGAGGACAGAGAGATGGAACGCACTGAAAACAGCCTGATCCTGGTGGTGTGCGCCCGGGGCTGCACCGACGACGTGATGTCCACCGCCAAGGCCCACGGGGCGCGAGGAGGCACCGTTATCAAGGGCCGCCTCTCCGGGCGGGAGGAGCTGGAGGAGGCCTATGAGGTGGACCTGAAGGCGGAACGGGAGATCGTAGCCATCGTGGTGCCCACCGGCCTGCGGGGCCCTATTATGGAGGCCATCAACGCCGAGCACGGCCTGCGCAGCGAAGCTCAGGCGGCGCTGTGCGCCCTGCCCATTGAACAGATCGTCCGGCTGGGGTAAGGAGGTTTCTCTATGAAACAGCTTCACCTTGTTGATGCCTGTAAGGCACAGCATTTTCGGGATATGTCCCTGCTTCACGCCCTGGGCTGGCGGGCCGCCTACCGGGACAGCATTCCTGCGGATTATATGGCCCGTGAGATCACCGACAGCCGCTGGGTACCTGTTTTCCGGAGAAACTATGAGGAGGGCGTTTACCACGGCCTCCTGCTGTACGACGGGGACACGCCCCTCTGCTGCGCCACCTACGGCCCCGCCCGGGTGGACCAGTCCGCCGGGGATACTGTCTGCAATTTCAGCTCCCCCGACTTGGCCGACTGGGGGGAGCTGGTCTCCCTCTACAGCCACCCCGACCACTGGGGAGAGGGCTGTGGCTCCATCGTCATAGAGGAAATCCTCCGGCGCTTCCGGGAGACAGGCTATCCCGGCTGCTTCCTCTACGTCCTCCGGGAGAATGATCGCGCCCGCCGCTTCTACGAAACGCACGGCTTCACCTGGGACGGGCACAGTCTGGAGGTGGAGCTGACGCCGGAGACCCGATTGACCGATCTGCGCTATTGCAAAACCCTTTCACCTGTGCTATAATACGCCCTGTTGCGGCGGTTGCAACAAACTACTTAAAGCGAGGAACGACTATGAAATACTACTTTGATTCGGAGCTTGCGGGTTAAGCCGGGAGGTTTGCACCCACAAGCGGCCTCCCAAAAGCATCAAACTTTTAGGAGGAAATCCCCATGAATCGGGAGAATAAACGAAAAACATTTGAAAAAGGTTATTACAAAACCCATCCATGCCGCGATGCATTTACATGCAAGGTATGCGGACGGCCAGTGGTCCCCGAGGCGGCGGGCAGCGCCCACCGCAATCACTGCCCCAACTGCCTGAGCAGTCTGCATGTGGACGAGGAGCCGGGCGACCGGGCCGCCGACTGCGGCGGCATCATGGAGCCGATCGGCGTGTGGGTCCGCAAGGGCGGCGAGTGGGCCGTCATCCACCGCTGCCGCCGGTGCGGCAAGCTGGATTCCAACCGGATCGCCGCCGACGACAACCCCATGAAGCTGATGTCCATCGCCCTGAAACCCCTCACCCTGCCCCCCTTCCCGCTGGAGCGCATCGAAACGCTCACAGCCCTGATGGGTGGCTCTGGCAGCTTATCTGAATAACCTGAATGTCCCGCCTGAATGGGTGGGACATTTTTATTGCAGCCTTCAAATCATGCCGATGATCCCCCGCACCAGGAACAAAAGGAACAAAACGACCGGCATATCCAAAATCAGATCCTCCCAAAGCCAGTACCGCTCACGCAGTTTGCACAGATCAGGCGGGGTCATCTTCTGCAGCGTCTCCTGGCGTTCCCTGTACCACTCCTTGGTGCGGTGGTGAGGTGTGTCCGGCTTTTCCAGCACTTCCGCCCGGACAATTATTTTGCTCCGGGGCAGATAATAGAGGCTTAGCGGGCTGTCCAGCAGCCCCACTATACCCCCGCCGAAGGGAGAGGAAAAGAACACCATTTTTTGCGGCCCCACCTCTGTGTCCAGAAACAGATATTCCGCCCATAAATGTTTTATGCAGTCCCCCAGCTCCCGCCGGACAACCTGTCCTCGAACTGACTCAGTCCGGCCCTCCAGAAGGTCCCGGACCACATCCCGCTTGGACCACAGCGACACAACTGCGCCCACCGCAAAAAACACGGGCAGAATCTGAATGAACGTTGGCTTTACCAAGATCATCCATGGAATACTCAACAAAAGAAGCCCCAGGCATCTGTGCAGATAAGCAAAGGCTCCCTTTGCGCTCCGATACAGCTCCCTGCGTGACATTCAGCCACCCTCTCCCGGTTTCATTGAAAAAAAGCGAAACAGTCTCGCAACTGTTCCGCTTTGTGTAGGCACTACCTATCTTCCCGGTCCGTCTCCAGACAAGTATTTTCGGCAGAAGCGAGCTTAACTTCCGTGTTCGGAATGGGA
>JAAWEX010000090.1 GCA_022794495.1 Lawsonibacter sp.
ATCATCGCCCCCTTCGATACCATGCAGCACATGGACTGGGAGGAATTCATCGCAGACTACCTGGTGGAGAAGATGGGGGCGGTCCATGTGGTGGCCGGACACGACTTCCGCTTCGGCTACATGGGAGAGGGCAGCCCGGAGCGGCTGAGGGCCAAGTGTCAGGCCCTGGGCGTGGGCTGCGACATCATCCCCAAGGTGGAGCTGGACGGGGTGACCATCTCCTCCACCTACATCCGCACCCTGATCGCCCAGGGGGAGATGGAGCGGGCGGTGGAATTTCTGGGCCACCCCTACCGCCTTACCCGGCAGGTGGCCCACGGCAAGCGGCTGGGCTCCCGGCTGGGCTTCCCCACAGTGAACCTGCGCATCCCCGAGGGGCTGATCGTCCCCGCCTTTGGGGTCTACGCTACCCATGTGTGGGTGCTCCCCGTCTGGCCTGACAACCACGAGCCCCCAGGGCCCCAGCACCTCCCGGGGGAGGGGCCCTATATGGCGGTGACCAACGCGGGGGTCCGGCCCACGGTGGAGGACGGAGACCAGGTGACGGTGGAGAGCTTCATTTTGGACTTCGACGGCGATCTCTACGGCCGCACGGTGCGGGTGGAGTTCTATAAGCACCTGCGGCCGGAGCGGAGGTTTCCCTCGGTGGAAGCCCTGGCCCAGGAGATTCAGAAGAACGCGGAGGAGACGCGGGAGTATTTTGGAGGGTAACGCCCATGGGATTTTTCCACCAGCTGCACCACGAGCACCAGGCCAGATATGACAAGATGTTTCCCTATCTGTGGGCCTATGCGGGACTTCTGGCCCTGGCCGGCGTTCTCTTCGCCATAGACGGCCGGGAGGATATTCTCCGGGGGCTGTATAAAATCGTGACCACCGAGGATGCCCTTATCACCGATTATGTGCTGGTGGCCGGTCCGGGGGCGGCGCTGGTGAACTCCGCCATCGTCACCGCCATTGCCATCTGCGTGCTCTATCTGGCGGAGGACACCCTGAACGGCATGACCCTGGTGGAGATGGGGCTGATGTCCGGCTTTTCCCTCTTTGGCAAGAATTTTGTCAATATATGGCCCATTCTGGCCGGAACCTGGCTGTATACCAAGCTACGCAAACAGCCCCTGGCGGGCAACATCGGCATTGGACTGATGGCCACCGCGCTGGCCCCCATTGTCAGCTACATCGCGCTGGACAACGGCTGGGGCGGGCCGGTGGAGGGGGTGATGGCGGGGCTGGCCATCGGCTTTGTGATGCCTCCGCTGGCCGCCTATACATACCGCATTCAAAACGGGATGAACCTGTATAATGTGGGCTTTGCCTGCGGGCTGGTGGCCTTCATCTGCGTGCCGCTGATGGCCTCGATGGGCGCCGACCCCACCACCCACTACCGCTGGGCCAAGGGCTATGACCTGCCCTTCGGCGTGCTGCTGGGGACGATTTGCGCGGGCCTGATTATCATCGGGCTGTTTTTCAGCCGGAAGCCCATCTGGGCCTCCTGGGCGGGCTACCGCCGCCTGCTCCAGACCAGCGGTCGGGCCCCCAGCGACTACCTGCGCATGTTCGGCCCCGCCCCGGTGCTGATCAATACCGGGGTGAACGGTTTGATCGGCATGGCCTATATTCTGTTGTCCGGCGGCGACCTGAACGGCCCCACCGTGGGGGGTATCCTGACGATTATGGGCTTCTCCGCCTTTGGAAAGCATGCCTTTAATATCCTGCCCGTTATGGCGGGGGTGGCGGTGGGCAGCGTGGTGATGGACTGGTCCCTCACCGACTCCGCCGTCCAGCTGGCCTGCCTGTTCTGCACCACCCTGGCCCCTGTCGCCGGCTACTTCGGGTGGGGCTACGGGGTGCTGGCCGGGTTTCTCCACTCCTCGGTGGTGCTGTACACCGGCTCGCCTGTGGCGGGGATGAACCTGTATAACAACGGCTTCTCCGGAGGACTGGTGGCTATCGTCCTCTACCCGGCTATTATGGCCATCGCCCGGCACCGGAAGCCCGTCCTGCAGGACGAGGACTACTTCGACCAGCTGGAACAGGACGCCCCTATTATGCCCCCGGAGCCCCATGAGCTGAAGGAAGAGGAGTAGCGTCAATCCTCCATAGCCCGCAAAACCTCTTGACGCAGGCCCAGACCGAAGAGATAATGAATCGCGGACAGGCGGGCGGTATAACGTCCGAGGCGGCGTTCAAAGCGGTCGTACCGCTCAAAGCCGACGAGTTGGGCAATTTCGTGGGCGGTTTCGTAGAATTCCTGCTCCGCCTGGACAAATTCCGGGTCCTGGGCGAGAAATGCGGAGATTGCTTCATCGAGTTCCAGGTTGTCAAGGAATAGTGTTTTCAGATTATTTTGCATGTTTGAACCCCCCTTTAAAAACGCGGATATTTCGTGTATATTATATCACGAAAATTTATCGTGTCAAGTAGCTGGAGGTAGCAATGGGAAAATTTTGTGAACGATTAAGAGGACTGCGTAAGGAACAGGGGCTGACACAGCGGGAGATGGCCGAGGCTTGTAGTGTTAAGCCGCGTACCTACCAGGATTATGAATATGATAAATCTTACCCTACCGTTGCGGGGCTGATTTTCCTGGCGGACTTCTTCGACGTCAGCACCGATTACCTTTTGGGACGCTCTGACCGGCGGGAGCTATAAGTGCATCAAAAAGGGACAGCAAGCAGAACCCCCCGGAGAGGTGCCACTCTCCGGGGGTATTTCTTACTATCCGAAGCACAGCCGCACCGCCCAGGCGGAGGCCAGAAAGCCGGTGAGGTCGGCGCACAGGGCGGCGGGGACGGCGTAGCGGGTTTTGGTGATGCCCACAGCGCCGAAGTAGACGGCAATGGTGTAGAAGGTGGTCTCGGTGGAGCCCAGCATGACGGCGGCGGTGCGGCCCAGCTGGGAGTCGGGGCCGTAGGCGGAGATGAGCTCCGCCCCCACCCCCAGGGCGGCCGAGCCGCTTACCGGGCGGACCAGCATCAGAGGCAGCAGCTCCGGGGACAGGCCCAGCCGGCCCATCAGAGGGGCCAGGGCCTGGGCCAGAAGCTCCAGCGCCCCCGAGGCCCGGAGCATATACACCGCCGTCATCAGCCCGATGAGGGCCGGGGCGATCCGCGCCAGGGTCTCCAGCCCGGAGCCCGCCCCCTTGACCAGGGCGGAGTAGACATCTACCCGCCGGCCGGCGGCGTACAGGGCGATCAGGGCGATGGTCATGGGGACCAGCATGGTGAAAAACAAGTCCATGGGCTACCTCCAGATCCGCGCGAAAATTTTACAGGCTGTAATCCCCACCCCCACCGACAGGGCGGAGGCGAGCCAGACGGCGGGGAGAATGTCGAAGGGGGCGGCGCAGCCCTGGGCGGCCCGGACGGAGGCCACGGTGGTGGGGATGAGCTGGATGGAGGCGGTGTTGCACACCACCAGCATACACAGGCTGTCAGAGGCCACGCCGGGACTGCTCCGGGCCAGCCCGCGGGCGGCCTCGAGCCCCAGCGGGGTGGCGGCGCTGCCCAGGCCCAGCAGATTGGCGGAGACGTTGGCGGAGACGGCGTCCATGATTCGGGGGTCCTTTGCCGCCTGGGGGAAGAGACGGCGCAGCACCGGGAAGAGCAGCCGGGACAGCTTGTCGGCCAGACCGGACTGGCGCATAACCTCCATCACCCCCGTCCACAGGCAGAGCATCCCGGCGATGGACAGGGCCAGCTCCACCGCCGCCGAGGCCCCCTCTACCGCGGCGGAGGCCACCGCCGGACCCCGCCCTGTGGCCAGGGAACACAGCACGGAAAGGGCCACCATCCCCGTCCAAATTACCGTCATGGTCATGAGACATCCCCCCTCTTGTCCCATCTATACGGGGTCAACTGGAAAATCATGTCTGCTGGAAAACCAAATATTTACAAAAAAATCCAGCGCATCCCCCCTTTTCCACAAAAATTCTACATTTTTCACCCCATTTTGCCTGATAGAAACAGTTGACATTGCTTTTTTTTGCCGTTAAAATAGAAGCGAGAAAGATATGCCGGGGCCAGGCCTGGACCCCGGGTCCGTGTAAAGATAAAAAGGAGGCATTTTATGAAATCCACTGGCATTGTCCGAAAGGTGGACGAACTGGGCCGCATCGTACTGCCCATCGAACTGCGCCGCACTCTGGATATTGAGGAGAAAGACTCTTTGGAAATCTACATGGACGGGCCGTCCATCGTGTTGAAAAAATTTCAGCCTGCCTGCATTTTCTGCGACGGCGAAAAGGACATTGTTGCGTTCCGAGGCAAGAACGTCTGTCCCCGGTGCCTCCGGGAGATGGAGTCCCTGTTCCAAAAATAGAAAAGACAGCCTCCCCGGCCTGAAACCGGGGAGGCTGCTTTATCTTGGCTTGATGGCGGACGCTTTCGCTCAGCCGGTGACCGTCAGGGCGGTTACGGCCCAGCCGAACATATTGTCCCGGGGCTGGAGGACCGCCTGAAACCCCGTGAGGACCTGGCCGTCTACCTCGCTGACCAGAGAGCCGGTGAGGATCAGATCGCCGCCGGCACAGCGGGTATCGTCTACCTGGATGCCGGCCTGGTCGTCTTCCCCGCGGAAGATGACATAGCAGCGGGAGACGTTGTCGTAGTTGATGCGGTCCCACAGCTCAGCGGGCAGGGCGGGCAGAGCGGCTACGTCCGCTTCCAGGGCGGAGGCGTAGTCCTGCACCGTCTCCTCGGGGAGGAAGAGCTCGCCGTTGTCGGAGCTGCTGCGGCTGTCCAGCTGGCCGTATAGAGAGAGCATGTTGTAGAGGCCCTCCCAGGCCAGGATGCCGTTGTCCAAGGTGAAGGAGGAGGTTTCGTGGTTCAGCACGGCCAGCACCACGCCATGGATGGCGGGGAGCATGGACTCAGCGGCGCTGGAGGCGGCGGGGACGTCGCCGGGCTGGAAGGCGGGCTCCTCCTGCGCGGCCAGAGCGGTGCCGCCGACGGGTAACAGCAGCACACAGGCTGCGAGGATGAGGGATAACAGTTTCTTTTTCATAGAGGAGACCTCCTTTCCACCTTATGCCTCTATTATAGCACAGCCGTTCTGTTACCGTATTTTCGAAGCTGTTACGGGATAGTGAAAAAACGGTTACAAATTGGTTGCGGCCCGGCCCAAAGCCAGTCCACATCTGTAACCTATGCGGGCCATAGACGGGATATGCCCCTTTTTCTTTGGTTGACCACAGGGCGGGTTTGGGGTACAATATGTAGGGCAAGGGCTCTGCCCTTGCCTAAGACGAATTGTAAGAAGGCAAGGGCAGAGCCCTTGCCCTACATGACGAACCATTACAAAACCAATGAGACAAAGGAAGTTACATATGCTCAACCATGAACAGGAGATGCGATTCTGCAAGGCCCGCCGGGAGGCTATCGCCCGGGAGTTTGCCCGGCTCAACCCGGAGCAGCAAAAAGCCGCCCTGGCTACCGAGGGGCCGCTGCTCCTGCTGGCCGGGGCGGGGAGCGGCAAGACCACCGTGCTCATCCACCGCATCGCCAACCTGATGAAGTATGGCCGGGGCTCGGACAGCGAGGAGGTCCCGGCGCCGGTCACCGAGGACGACCTGGCCTTTTTGGAGGAGTATGCCAGGACCGGACAGGGGGACAAGCAGCGGCAGGAGCGGCTGTGCCGGCTGGAGCCCGCCGCCCCCTGGTCCATCCTGGCCATCACCTTTACCAACAAGGCCGCCGGGGAGCTGAAGGACCGGCTGGCGGCTATGCTGGGGCCCTCCGCCAACGATATCTGGGCCAGCACCTTCCACTCTGCCTGCGTGCGCATCCTCCGCCGGGACATCGACAAGCTGGGCTTTTCCTCCTCCTTTACCATCTACGACACCGACGACTCTCTGCGGGTGGTAAAGGATATCCTCAAGACGCTGAATATGGACGACAAGCAGTTCCCGCCCCGGTCCATTTTGGGCTATATCTCCCGGGCCAAGGACGCCATGAAGCTGGCCCCCGACTACCTGGCCGAGTGCAAGGCGGCGGAGGATGTCCGGCTGACCAGGATCGCCAACGTGTATATGGAGTATCAGCGCCGGCTGTGGGAGGCCAACGCCCTGGATTTTGACGATATTATTTTGCACACCGTCCGGCTGCTCCAGGGCTTTGAGGACGTGCGGGAATATTATCAGCGAAAATTCCGCTATGTATTGATTGACGAGTATCAGGACACCAACAATCTGCAGTATCTGCTGGCCTCTACCCTGGCGGGAGGGTATAAAAATTTCTGTGTGGTGGGCGACGACGACCAGTCCATCTACCGCTTCCGGGGGGCCACTATCGAGAATATCCTCTCCTTTGAAAAGCAGTATAAGGGGGCGCGGGTCATCCGGCTGGAGGAGAACTACCGCTCCACCGGGCACATCCTGGACGCGGCCAACGCCGTGATCCGCAACAACCAGGGCCGAAAGGGCAAGGAGCTGTGGACCCGGGCCGGGGCGGGGGAGCTGCTCCAGCTGTACACCGCCATGAACGAGAACGATGAGGCCCAGTATGTGGCCGCGAAGATTCTGGAGAGCTTCGGCCAGGGGCGCAGGTGGAAGGACCACGCCGTCCTCTACCGGATGAACGCCCAGTCCAACCAGATGGAGCAGGCCTTTAAGCGCAATGGCGTCCCCTACCGGATTATCGGAGGCACCCGGTTCTTCGACCGGGCGGAGGTGAAAGACATGCTGGCCTATCTGGCCGTGCTGGACAACCCGGAGGACGACCTGCGCCTTACCCGGATTATCAACAATCCCCCCAGGGGGATCGGGGCCAGAACGGTGGAGACCGCCCAGGAGCTGGCCCGCCGGGACGAGAGCTCCTTCTACGCCGTGATCGACAATGCGGTGATGTATCCTGAATTGCAGAAGGCCGCCAAGCGGCTGGGGGAGTTTACCAGGCTGATTCAGGAGCTGTATCAGCTGCTGGCCGACAACCAGCTGACCCTGCCCGCCTTCTTTGAGGAGCTGCTCGCCCGCACCGGATACGCCGTGATGCTGGAGAGCCGGAATACCGTGGAGGACCGCACCCGGCTGGAAAACGTGCGGGAGCTGCTCACCTCTATCAACAGCTATCTGGAGAACCGGGCCAGCCAGGAGGAGAGCCTGATTGAAGCCCTCCACGGCTTTTTGGACGAGATCGCCCTGTACACCGACATTGACAGCCACGACCCCAACCAGGACTGTGTGGTGATGATGACGATGCACGCCGCCAAGGGGCTGGAGTTTCCGGTGGTCTTTGTGGTGGGGGCGGAGGAGGGGATCTTCCCCGGCATCCGGGCCATCGGCGAGACGGAGGAGATGGAGGAGGAACGCCGGCTGTGCTATGTGGCGATGACCAGAGCAAAGGAACAGCTTATCCTCACCTGCGCCAGCCAGCGGATGCTCTTCGGCCGCACCAGCGCCAACCGGCCCTCCCGGTTTGTGGAGGAGATTCCACCGGAGCATCTGGAGCGGTCGGGAAAGACTTTTTTGTCCGATTTGGAGGCAGGAGGCTGGGACGGAATGCCCAGCCGGGCCTCGGGCTACGGCGGCTACGGCCAGCGGCCCGCCTATGGGGCGGGCCGCGTAGGGGGCGGCCTCCGCGCCGCACCGCAGATGACAAGCAATCCCCGGGAAACGGGGCGGGACAGAGCCCGCCCCCTACAGACCGCCTCTCCCTCCCTCCAGCTGGCCAAGGGGGATATGGTGGACCACAAGGCCTTCGGCCGGGGGATGGTGCTCTCTGTTCAGACCATGGGAGGCGACGCGCTGGTGGAGATCGCCTTCGACAATGTGGGCACCAAACGGCTGATGCTCAAGTCCGCCGCGGCCCATATGACAAAGGCATAAATTTTTCTGCAAAAGCCGGAACTTTCTTCCGGTTTTTGCGTCTATATAGGTAAAGTGTGCGCCAGGAGGCGGTTTCAAGGCCGCCTCTTAAGAAAAACTTAACATAATTTGTAACCGTCTTGTAATTGATACCCCCAGACAACGAGCATATAATGAGAAGGTATGTACAAGCCGGACCTGTCCGTCTCCAGGCGAGCGGACTGTTAGAGCCTGTTTAAAATCTTCTAATGAGGATGGCAATGAGGGCAAAAATGAGAATCTGAGCAGAAATAAAGAGTTTGCGCTCACAATTTTTCCAAA
>JAAWEX010000091.1 GCA_022794495.1 Lawsonibacter sp.
TCCCACCCGTGGTCGATGGCATAGCGGGTTAGCAGAGACTTCTGGTTCTGGATGCTTTCGGATTCGGGCTGCTGCTTGTCCTCGTCCTCCTTGCTCAGCCGTGTGTAAATGGCGCATTTGGGCCGGGACATCATGGATACAATCTTTTCAGAAGCCAGGCCATAACTGTCCAGCTGGGAAAGCTGCGCTCCGGCACATGGAATTCTTTTAAGACCAAAGTGATATTTTTCATGCAATCGCCTCCCAAAAAACTGTATGTGAGCTGGCAGCGAGATATGAAAAAGCAGACGTTTTCGCGTCTGCTTTCATTCTATATGCCATTGATGCGCTCCAGCAGGACCTCACGCTGGTTGGGCAGCTCCCCGCTGAGCACCTGCTCCAGCAGCCCGCCCAGCACCTGGCCCACCTCCGGGCCCGGGGCAATCCCCGCCGCCATCACGTCCCGTCCGTTGACGGCCAGGTCCCTCAAGGTGAGGCACTGCCCCTGGGCCATGGCCTCCTCCGCCAGCTCCCTGATCTTGACCAGCTCCGCCAGGCGGTCTTTCACCAGCTCGCAGGCCTGTCCCATACCGTCCGCCCGCTTGACCTCCAGCAGCTGGAAAAATGCCTCGGGACCCAGCCGGCCCAGCCAGCGGCGGATGGACTTCTCCTGGCAGGGAATCTGCACGCCGTGCCGCTTGACCAGCGTGACTACCCGCTCCCGTGTTTTATTATCAAATTTCAGCTTCCGAAGCATCTCCTCCGCCAGCTGAGCGCTCACAGACTCATGGCCGCAGAAGTGATCCACGCCATTTTCGCCGGTGAATTTACAGGCGGGCTTGCCCACGTCGTGGAGGAGCATCGCCAGCCGCAGGACCAAACCGGCGGGAGCCGCCTCTACCGCGCGAACGGTATGCTCCCAGCCGCCCCAGCAGTGCCAGGGGGTGTTCTGCTCCAGCGTGACCAGCGGCTCCAGCTGGGGCCAGAACTGGCAGAACACATCGGGATACTGCCGCAGAATGGCCCCGGCGCTGCCGCCTGTCAGAAGCCCGCACAGCTCCCCATTGATCCGCTCCGCCGCCACATGGTCCAGCACAGCCCGGTTTTTGTGGATGGCTGCGGCGGTTTTCCTCTCAATTTCATAGCCGAATACCGCCCCAAACCGCAGGGCCCGCATCACCCGCAGGCCGTCCTCCCGGAACCGCTGATCGGGCTCCCCCACGCAGCGGATCACACCGGCGCGGATATCCTCTTCCCCGCCGAAGGGGTCATGGAGCGTTCCCTCCAGGTCCATGGCGACGGCATTCATGGTAAAATCCCGCCGGGACAGGTCGGCCTTTAAGTCGGAGACAAAGCGCACAAAATCCGGCCGGCGGCTGTCGGAGTAAGGACCCTCGGTGCGGTAGGTGGTAATTTCATAGGCCTCGCCCCCCACCAGCAGGGTGACAGTGCCGTGCTTCAGCCCGGTCTCAAGCATCCGCTGTCCGGCAAAACAGCCCTTGGTCTCCTCCGGGTGGGCAGAGGTGCACACATCCCAGTCGTGGGGCGGGACCCCGCGAAGCAGGTCCCGGACGCAGCCTCCCACCAAATAGGCCTCAAACCCAGCGCCGGCCAGGGCCTGGAGGATATACCGCGCCCCCGCGGGAATTGCAGCGTCCAACCTTCACCCTCCCCCCGGCGCCCGGAGCGCCTTATTTTCGTTCCCATCTGACTGCGTACTCGCTGTCCCAGCGGCTGAAGCGGTAGCAGGCCACAATTACAATCGCGCACAGAATCCACCCCGCCGGGTAGCCGAAGGCGATTACATATACATTGCCCGGCACAACTCTTGTAGCAATCGCCAGGTATATCTGCCGGAACAGGACGTGGGTACACAGGGTGATAATCATGGGCACCTGAGACCGCCCGGCCCCCCGCAGCGCGCCGGACAGACACTGATTGAAGCAGCACAGCACCGCCACAGGCGTACACAGCCATATAAATTTTTTCCCGTATTCAATCACCGCTCCATCCGGAATAAAGGCGCCCACCAGCTGGGGGGCAAAGGCACACAGGACAATGGCGGTCAGCACGGATATTCCAAAGGCCATGGAGAAGGCGATCCAGATTCCCTTTTTGGCCCGGTCCAGCTGCCGCGCCCCCAGATTCTGGGCCACAAAGGTGGTCACGGCATCTCCCATGCTCTGAATCGGCAGCATCATGTACTGGTCCAGCTTAAAATAGCACCCCCAGGCCGCGATGCAAGCGGTGTCAAACACATTGATGTAGGCCTGGACAAACACGTTGGAGAAGGATATAATCGCCTGCTGCAATCCGATAGGCAGGCCCATCCGCAGGATGCGGGCGGCTGTCCCTCCGTCGATGCGCACCTCCCGCCAGGAAAAGGGGCACACATCCAGGGCGAACATCAAATTCCAGATGACCAGCCCCGCGGAGACAAACTGCGCCAGCACGGTGGCCAGCGCCACGCCCATAATCCCCCACTGGAACACAATCACAAACAGCAGGTCCAGCACCACATTCAGCACGCTGCTCACAACCAAAAAGGCCAGCGGCCTGCGGGTATCCCCCAGCGCCCGCAGGATGGCGCTGCCCATGTTATAGATCAGCAGTCCAGAGACCCCGGCGAAGTAGATATGCAGATACAGGCTGGCCTCGCGGAAGATCTCCGCCCGGGTAGAGGTTCTGCGGAGCATCCAGTCTGTGGACAAAAGCCCCAGGAAGGTCAGGAATACACAGGCTGCCAGCGTCAGCGCCATGGTGGTGTGGATGGCCTTGCGCAGCTTCTCCTGGTCCCTCGCTCCGAAGTCCCGGCTGATTACGGCCCCGGCCCCGATTGAGGTCCCGTTGAACAGCTTGACCAGCGTATTACAAATCTGCGTAGTAGCGCTGACGGCGGCCAGTGCCTCTTTGCCCACGAAATTGCCCACCACCATGCTGTCTACTGTATTGTACAGCAGCTGGAACATGCTTCCAAACAGCAGGGGGAGGGAAAATTGCAGCAGAATCGGCCCAATGGCCCCCTGGGTCATATCCAAAGAGTGTCCGTTTAACCGGAGATGCACGCCTGATCTCCCCCTTTTCCAGCTTTTATTCTCTTCCATTATATCAGCTCAGCTGAAAAGCATCAACCGCCTTCCACAAAAATGATAGAAGCGCCGGAGGGAACGCTTATCCCTCCGGCGTTCTTTACCTGTGTTCCCCGGTGGCCTGCTTCAGCATGTTCTCCGCCAGGATGCCGTAGCCCCTGGTGGGGTCGTTGACCAGCACGTGGGTCACAGCCCCCACCAGCCGGCCGTCCTGCAGGATGGGGGAGCCGCTCATCCCCTGGACAATGCCGCCGGTAGCGGAGAGCAGGGCGGGATCGGTCACCTCCACCATCATGCTGCGGGTTCCGTCCTCGCTGGGGTACAGGCGGAGAATTTCAATGCTGAACTGCTCCACCTCATCCCCCCGGATATTGGATAAGATAGTTGCCGGGCCGGTCTTTACCTGGTCTCTGCCGGCCACCTCCACCGGCTTCACTGCGCTCCCCACCGTCTCTCTGGGCATCTGTCCAAAAATCCCCAGGTTGGTGTTGGCGTACAGTGTCCCCAGGTCCCTTGTCAGGTCAAACTGACCATGGAGCTCGCCAGGCGCACCGCTGGCCCCCTTCTTCACCTCTGACACGCTGGCGGGCATGATGCTGCCCGACTCCAGGGGCATGAGCATCGAGGTGTCCACGTCGTTGATCCCGTGGCCCAGCGCCCCGAAAACGCCGCTGTCAGGGTCGTAAAAGGTCATGGTCCCAATGCCTGCCATGGAGTCCCGCAGCCACACCCCCAGCTGGTAGACCCCTTTGCTGTTCTCCACCGCCGCCGCGGTCAGCTGGAGCTGCCGCTGGCCCCGCACCGCCTGGATGGTGAGGGGCTCGTCCTCGTTCTGGGCCACCAGGGCCTGGACCTCCTCAATGGTATCCACCTCGCCGCCGTTGATGTGGGTGATGACATCCCCGGTTTTCAGCCCGCAGTCCCGACCGGGGTAGGAGGCGCCCTCCTCCGTCTCCACCGGGGACAGGCCCACCACCAGCACGCCGTCGGAAAACAGCTTGATCCCTACCGCCTTGCCCAGCGGGATGACCCTGCGGCCCGCCGCTGTCTGAGCCGGCTGGGCAGCGGCCGTTTTCGGCAGCTCCACCGCCGCCGCCGCGGCCACCGCCGCGCCCCTGGCCCGGCTCCCCGCCAGGGTCAGAGACAGGCAGACCGCCGCCCCCAGGGCGATCAGCCCAAACACCACCGGGCCCTTTTTCTTTTCTTGTTCCATCATTCCACCCCATTGCCAAAAAATAAAAAAAGCGGACGGACCGCTCATCCGTCCGCCCTCTCATTATGGCCGGGAATGTCTCACTTCAACCGTGGGGAGAAATTACAGCTTTTCCTCCCATTCACCAGGACGAAAACCTGCGAAGACAAAGCCGTCTCCCACCAGCACAGGCCGCTTGACCAGCATCCCGTCGGAGGCCAGCAGCTCCAGCTGCTCCGCTTCGCTCATATCGGACAGCTTGTCCTTCAGGCCCAGCTCCCGGTAACGCATCCCAGATGTGTTAAAAAATTTTTTCAGCGGCAGGCCGCTGGCCTCATGCCAGGCCCGCAGCTCGTCCTCGCTGGGGTTTTCCTCCTTGATGTGCCGCTGCGTATAGGCAGCGCCATGCTCATCCAGGAATTTTTTTGCCTTCTGGCAGGTGGTGCATTTAGGATACCATAGAAACAGCATTGCATACACTCCTTCTGTCTGTTTTTTGAAATATTAAAATTTACACCTGTGTAGGGGCGGCCCACAGCCGCCCGGGCGTCTGCGCGCGCCTACGGATTTTCCTGGCTGAACCGCTCCGCCAGCATTTTCAGCTCTCCCAGGGTGGACACGGTGACCTCGCTCTCCAGCAGCCGCAGCTGGGCCTTGGCGGGCATGGTGTCCCAGTAGGACAGCAGGGCGGCGTCGTGGCCCACCACATCCTGCGGCAGGCGGTAATACTGTTCAAACTGTTCCAAGATGCTTCCCTCCCGGTACAGTTTTCCCAAAGAGGGCCCGTCCATGCGCGCCGGGGGTAAAAAGAGGCCGCTTTCAGCGGCCTCTTTGGATCATATCAGTCCTGCTTGTCTTCCTTTTCCTCCTCACACCCACATCCGCAGGAGCACTGCGCGGGCGCTTCCTCAGCCTTAACCTCTGCCGTCTCAGCCTCAGCGGCCTCAGCCACCACAACCTCGGGCTCCGGGTCGCCAGGCTGCTTCAGCTCGGCAATGCGTTCGTTATTGGTCTCGATCACAGCCTTAGAAGCGGTAATTTTCTCGCAGGCGGCGGCGTACGCTCCGCCGGGGGTGGCGCCCTGCTCGGCGTAGTACAGCTTTCCGATCTCCACATAGGCCCTTTTAATGGCGTCTTCCTCGGCCATATTGGCCATCTTCAGCTTGGCAATCTCTGCCAGCCGCTTTGACTGAGCGACACCGGCCTGGGCCAAATCGGTGGCCTTGTCCTTCAGGGTGTCGAGCGTATCCTTAAAATCCATAACAGTGACCTCCTTAAAATTACGGTTTCCCGCTTGGTGTCTCTATTCTATCTGATTTTCCCCCCAGGCGCAAGAGGCTTTGTCATTATTTAATGATTTTTTCATCTCTAATACATCTCTCTTTTATTGAATCGACAAAAGCTTTCTCCGGACGCGCGCAATCAGTAGCGGCCAAAGTCACCGGAGCGGCCCTGGGCCACGTCGGAGCCAAACTGGTAGTCCTTTCCGGGAAGGATGGCGTTCAGGACGATGCCGGCAATGGCCGCAATGGCCAGAGAGGTCAAGGTGATGTCAGTGCCGCCCACGGTGAAGGTCAGGCCGGAAAATTCGTTGTTGAAGCCCCAAATCTTAAAGCCCAGGCCGCAGACCATGATAACTGCGGCGATAATCAGGTTCCGGGAATTGGTGAAGTCCACCCGGTTTTCCACTACGTTGCGCACGCCGATGGCGGAGATCATGCCGTAGAGGATAAAGGACACTCCGCCAATGATGGCGGTGGGGATGGAGTTAATGACGGCGGCAAACTTGGGGGAGAAGGACAGCACCACCGCGTAAACAGCCGCCAGCCGGACCACCTTGGGGTCGAACACCTGAGACAGCTCCAATACACCGGTGTTCTCGCCATAGGTGGTGTTGGCGGGGCCGCCGAACATGCCGGCGATGGAGGTGGCGACGCCGTCGCCAATAAGGGTGCGGTGGAGGCCGGGGTCCTCAATAAAGTTCTCCTCCACGGTGGCGGAGATGGCGGACATGTCGCCGATGTGCTCCATCATGGCGGCAATGGCAATGGGGGCCATCACCAGGATGGCGGTGAGGTCAAACTTGGCCAGGACAAAGGGCTGAACGCCCACCACATTTGCGGCGGCAACCCCGGAGAAGTCCACCTGGCTGGTGGCCAGAGCCACGGCATAGGGGATGAGCACCCCCAGCAGAATGGGAATGATCTTCACCATGCCCTTGCCCCAAATATTGGCGGCCACAATGACGGCGATGGAGAGAACAGCCAGCCACCAGTTGGTGGAGGCGTTGTTGATGGCGCTGGGCGCCAGGGACAGGCCAATGAGGATAATAATGGGCCCCGTTACCACCGGGGGCAGAAAGCGCATCACCTTGTGGACTCCCACTGCCTTGATAAGCCCGGCCAGAGCCAGATACAGCAGGCCGGCCACCACGATGCCCCCCAGGGCGTAGGGCAGCTTCTCCTCCCCGGACATGCCGGCGTAGATGCCGGAGTCCAGCTCAGCCACAGCGGCGAAGCCGCCCAGGTAGGCAAAGGAGGAGCCCAGGAAGGCGGGCACCTTGAATTTGGTGCAGAAGTGGAAAAACAGGGTGCCCAGGCCGGCGAAGAGCAGCGTGGTCTGGATGGACAGGGGCAGGCCGTAGCCCTGGACCAGGATGGGCACCAGCACGGTGGCCCCGAACATGGCGAACATATGCTGAAGGCCCAGGATCAGCATCTTGGGCAGGCCCAGCTGCCGGGCGTCGCGGATGGGTTGGTTATTGTTCATTTTCATTTCTCCCTTCTCTTTCGTACCCATAAAAAAAGCAATCACAGACGTGATTGCCGCCAACAAATAGAAACAGAGGGACCGCCCAGCGCCGGACTAACACGCGTCAGCACAGACATGGCGTCTCCCTCCTTTTTTCTATCTGTCGTATCATACCAGAAACGGACCCAATGCGCAAGATGGAAGATGATACAAATTTTACGGACGTTTTTCCCCTTTTCCCGCCCACAGGTCGGCGGCGATGAGGGCGGCGCACCACACCAGCAGCAGAGCCAGGATCAAAATAGCGCAGCTGCGGAAGAAGTCCTGGGGCAGAAAGAGGATGATGGGGTCGGTGTGCCAGTCGAAAATCCAGTTGTCTTTTCCCGGGAAAAACAGGCTGTGGAAGATGACAAAGGCCCGGTCGAAGTCTAGGGCGGCCAGGCCGCCTACAAGCAGGAAGGAGGCCCCCAGCCCCGCCGCCGCCCAAAAGCCGGGGCCCCGGCCCAAAAATCGTTGGGGACGTATACGCTTCACTTTGCAAACGACCAAAACCGCCAGCAGCGCGGCCAGCGAGGCCCTCAGCACCCACAGGTCCAGCAGGAACAGCCCCCGCACGTCGGCGAAGTGGTCCGCCCCGGACTGGGAGAAGGCCAGCACTCCGGCGGAAAACTCCTCCCGCCTGCCCAGGCAGAAGTCCATCATCTCATTGTAGGCGGTCTCGATCTCTGCCCGGGAAAGCCCGTACCCCTCCAGCCCCATAGGCCCGATGTGGGCGTAGTAGAAAGACCGGCACAGCAAAGGCACGGCGATGGAGCCTGTCAGCACCACCAGGGCAATTAAAACGGAAAGGACAACAGACAGCAGCTTGCTGGTTTTCATGGGTGAAACCTCCTGTATTAGAAAGCGGGCCCGGTATTCCGGACCCGCTTTTTGCTCTGTTGGATGGAACAGGGTGGATTAGGCTTTCTTGTTCTTCTTGAAGAAGATGGTCTGGATGCCCTCCCAGGCCAGGAACAGGGCCAGGACGATGAGCAGGGCGCCCAGGATGGCCTGA
>JAAWEX010000092.1 GCA_022794495.1 Lawsonibacter sp.
GCCGCCCAGGTGGGCACCGGCAACATCGTGGGCGCCTCCGGCGCCATCCTCACCGGCGGCCCCGGCGCCATCTTCTGGATGTGGATTATCGCCTTTTTCGGCATGGCTACCATCTACGCTGAGGCCACTCTGGCCATCAAGACCCGCCGGGCCGGCGAGGACGGCTCCTACCACGGCGGCCCTGTCTACTACATCACCACCGCCTTTCAGGGCGGCTTCGGCAGGTTCCTGGCCGGCTTCTTCGCTGTGGCCATCATCCTGGCCCTGGGCTTCATGGGCTGCATGGTCCAGTCCAACTCCATCGGCTCCACCTTCAACACCGCCTTCGGCGTCCCCAGCTGGATTGTGGGTGTGGTCCTGGTGCTCATCTGCGGCGTCATCTTCCTAGGCGGCGTGCAGCGGCTGGCTTCCGTCACCGAGAAGGTAGTTCCCGTCATGGCGGCTATTTTCCTGCTGGGCGGCCTGGTGGTCCTCATCGCCCGGGCCAAATACATCCCCGCCACCTTCGGCATGATCTTCCGGTACGCCTTCCAGCCCCAGGCCATCATCGGCGGCAGCTTCGGCTACGCCATCAAAACCGCCATCAGCCAAGGCGCCAAGCGGGGCCTGTTCTCCAATGAGGCCGGCATGGGCTCCACCCCCCACGCCCACGCCCAGGCCAACGTGACCGACCCCCACGACCAGGGCGTGGTGGCTATGATCGGCGTGTTCATGGACACCTTCGTGGTCCTCACCCTCAACGCCCTGGTGGTCATCTCCACCCTGTACACCCCCGGCGGCCCCCTGGCCGAGTGCGGAGCCGCCGCCTCCAGCACCACCCTGGGCAAGGCCAACCTGGCTCAGACCGCCTTCGGCGTGGTCTTCGGCGAGACCGCCGGCGCGATGTTCGTAGCCGTGTGCCTGTTCTTCTTCGCCTTCTCCACCATCCTCAGCTGGAACCTCTTTGGCAAGATCAACGTGATCTACCTCTTCGGCAAAAAGTCCGCCAAGATCTACGCCGCCCTGGGGCTGGTGTTCATCTTCCTGGGCACTCTGATGTCCAACGACCTGGTGTGGGAACTGACCGATATGTTCAACAACCTGATGGTCATTCCCAACGCCCTGGCCCTCTTCGCCCTCACCGGCATGGTGGTTTCCTCCACCCATATGGCAGGAAAGAAGTAATCTATATCTTTCAAAATGGCCGCCCGATGGGCGGCCATTTCAATTTATTGAAGTCTTAACGCATCCCAACAGGCGTCTAAGTACTTATGCAGCTCCTGGTCTGCATCATACAGATAATCGTGCAGTGCGTTAAAGCCCTTCGCGTATGGGTCCTTTGCGGAAGACAGTCCAAGAGCCATGATTCCCAGCGCGTTCACCCCCTGGAAAATGACACCGGCCGTGGTAACTAAGCGGTCTAAATCTTCTCGTAAGCTCATTATTTCCCCTCCTTTGGTGGATGTCCACCCGTTGTCATTAGTATATCATGATATCCACCTGTTGTCAATATATTGTCAAAAGCTTTTCAAAAATATTTTCTAATGTTACTATGTTGTCATATTGACAATAGGAGGCAATTTATATGCCAAACGCTCCACACAAGAAACCACAGTATGCCCTACGCATCCCGTCCGAGATTATGGACAAGCTGAAATACATTGCAGACCGCTCCGGCCGCTCTGCCAACAAAGAAATCGAACAGCTTATTATCCACCACATCGAGACATGGGAAAAAGCACACGGTCCTATTTTGTTTGATGATGGCTTTGTTCCCCGCTCAAGATCGTAATTACCAGCGTATTGAATATCTTTACTTGACTGAACAAGGGGGGCGTGTCCCATGGCTGACATCCGAAAAAACACCGTCCACACCCTGGACATCACCGGCT
The DNA here is from genome assembly GCA_022794495.1 of Lawsonibacter sp. Lineage (GTDB taxonomy): Bacteria > Bacillota > Clostridia > Oscillospirales > Oscillospiraceae > Lawsonibacter. Next base: position 1,872 of record JAAWEX010000092.1, read on the forward strand.
ACACCGCCGAGGGGATGGGGGTGGCCCGGCTGGAGGGGCGGGTGGTCTTTGTACCCTATACCATCCAGGGGGAGCGGTGGCGGGTCCGCCTGGAGAAGGTAACGAAAAACGTGGCCTGGGGCCGGGGCGTAGAGCTGCTCCTCCCTTCCCCTGAACGGATCGAGCCTGACTGTCCGCTCTACGGCAGATGCGGCGGCTGTCAGTTCCGGCACATGAGCTGCGCTGAGGAGCTGCGGGCCAAGGGACAGCGTATCGCTGACGCCCTGGAGCGGGTGGGCCATGTAAGGCTGGACCTGCCCCCTGTCCTGGGGGCGGAGGACCCCCTGCGCTATCGGAACAAGGTGCAGCTTCCGGTGTCCCAGGGGAAGCAGGGACTGTCGGTGGGCTACTACCGCCCCAGAAGCCACAATGTGCTGGACGCCCCGGACTGCCTGCTCCAGCCCGAGGCTGTCACCCGCCTGCGCGGGGCCTTCAAGGGCTGGATGGAGCGGCACACCGTCCCCGCCTACGACGAGGGGACGGGAACGGGGTTGATCCGTCACCTGTATATCCGCACCAACAGACGGATGGAAAGCCTGGTGTGCGTAGTAGCAAACGGAGACAAGCTCCCCCACGGCCAGTCGCTGGTGGAGTCCCTGCGCCGGGCGGAGCCCGGATTGACGGGAGTCGTGCTGAACACCAACACCAGAGACACCAATGTGATTTTGGGGGATAGATATGCCGTCCTCTGGGGCCGGGACTGGCTGGAGGAGGAGCTCTGCCAGCTGACATTCCGCCTGTCGGTGCCCTCCTTCTTTCAGATTAACCGGGCTCAGACGGAGCGGCTGTACAGCGTGGCTTTAGACTTCGCCCAGCTCACCGGCACAGAGACCGTTCTGGACCTGTACTGCGGCATCGGAACCATCTCTCTGGCCCTGGCAAAGCAGGCCAGGCGGGTCGTCGGAGCGGAGATCGTTCCCCAGGCGGTGGCGGACGCCAGAGAGAACGCCTTGCGCAACGGAATCACCAACACGGAGTTTTTCTGCGGCGACGCCGGGGCGGTGGCCCAGAAGCTGGGGGCAGAGGGCGTCCGGCCCCAGGTAATCTGCGTGGACCCGCCCCGGAAGGGACTGGCCCCCGAGGTGCCCGCCATCCTGGCGGGGATGGGCCCGGAGCGGATCGTCTATGTCTCCTGCGACCCGGCCACTCTGGCCCGGGATGCAGACCGCCTTGCCCGGCTGGGCTATCGGGCGGTGAAGGCCCAGGGGATAGATTTGTTCCCCAAAACGGCCCATGTGGAAACTGCGATGCTAATGGTGCGGAATACCGGCTTATAATTTGTTCAATTTTGTACTAGACCCCATACTTCTCCTGTAGTAAGATAGTTCAACAATAGAAAAATTAGAATTTTAAAGGGGAATTATCAATCGTGAAAAAAAGGCACAGCATCGACATGTGCAGCGGGTCCATCGCAGACAAAATATTGCTCTTCGCCCTGCCGCTCATGGCCTCCAGCCTGCTCCAGCTGCTGTTTAACGCGGCGGACGTGGTGGTCGTGGGCCGGTTCGCCGGGAAAGAGGCGCTGGCGGCGGTGGGCTCCAACACCTCCCTGATCAACCTGCTGATTAACCTGTTTGTAGGACTGTCGGTGGGCACCAATGTGGTGGTGGCCCGGGACCTGGGGGCGGGGCGGCACGACAATGTAAGCCACAGCGTCCACACCGCCATTACGCTGGCCCTCTCCAGCGGCATTGTGATGATGATATTCGGTGTAACCATGTCCCGCCAGCTGCTGGAGTGGATGTCCTCTCCCACCGATGTCATCGACCTGGCCAGCGTGTATCTGCGCATCTATTTCCTCGGCCTGCCCGCCAATTTCGCCTATAACTTCGGGGCCGCCATCCTCCGGGCCCAGGGCGACACCCAGCGGCCGCTTTATTTTCTCACCTTCGCCGGCGTGGTCAATGTGGTGCTCAACCTGATTTTTGTCATCGCCCTCCAAATGGACGTGGCCGGCGTGGCTCTGGCCACCATCATTTCTCAGTACATCTCCGCTGTTCTGGTGCTGCGGTGCCTTATGAAGGAGCAGGGCCCCCTCCACCTGGACCTGAAGCGGCTGGGCCTGAAGAAACAGGTCGTTTTCCGCATTGTGCAGGTGGGGCTGCCCGCCGGTTTTCAAGGCATGGTGTTCTCCCTGTCCAATGTGGTCATCCAGTCTTCCCTTAATTCCTTCGACGACGCGGTGCTGGTGGCCGGCTCCTCCGCCGGCTCCAACATCGAGAGCTTTGTCTATGTCACCATGAACGCCTTCTATCAGGCGGCAATCACCTTTGTGGGGCAAAACTACGGCGCCGCCAAATGCGACCGGGTGGATAAGGTGGCCCGGCAGTGCGTGGGCTTTGCGGTCCTTTTCGGCCTCGTGGTGGGCAATCTGGCCTATTTCTTTGGCGCGCCGCTGGTGGGCATCTACGCCCCTGGAGAACCCGAGGTGGTCCGTCAGGCCCTGATCCGCATGTCGATCATCTGCTGTCCTTACTTTATCTGCGGCTTTATGGACACCCTGGTGGGCGTCCTGCGGGGGCTGGGCAGCTCTATGATCCCCATGGCCGTCTCTATTGTAGGCGCATGTGGGCTGCGCCTGATCTGGGTCGCCACCGTGTTTCCCCTCTACCGCACCCCCACCTGTCTGTACATCTCCTACCCCATCACCTGGACGGTTACCGGGCTTTGTCACTTCCTGTTCCTCATGCTGGTGGTGCGCCGGCGGGCCTTCGCCAAGCTCCAGAACAGCGGCCCGGCCTACCTGCCCATGGAGGGGCAGCACCCGGAGGCAAAATAGGGCCAGGGCCCTGGCCAGTACATTTTAGGAGGACGGCATGACAAGAAGCTCTTCCAAACCGCCCAGCAAATGGGAGCTGGGACTTTTCCCGGGGCTTTCCAAAGACCAGCTCCAGGATGAGCTGACCCAGTACCAGCATCAGCACTCCCGCTGGGGCCGGATTCTGGAGTATCCCGCCGGCGCTGTGCTGGTGGAGGGCGGGAAAATCGGCGGGGCCAGGGAGGTCACCCCACTGTGCAACCTGATCTCCTTCCGCTCCACGTGGGCGCTGTCCCTCGGGATTACCCTCCCCTCCTCGGGCCAAGAGGGCCTCTGGGCACACTATTTCTATCAGAATGGTATGTGGAGCAGTCCCCGCCGCCATCCGGACGACCTGGCCAAGCAGAACCAGTTCCGGTCTGTGGCTGACACAGAAGCGATAGCCTGGGCCTTTTCGGGCACGGACCCGGCGGTTTTGGAGGAATACTTCCATGAGGACGCCAATATCCGGATCAGATTGTCACAGTGGGCCAGCTATATGGCCCGCCGGCACAGGCAGAAGGGCTGGCAGCCGCCGGAGCCGCCCCCGATCCGCCGAATCAGACCGGAGGACCGCTATCTCTCCAACGACTGGCGTCTGGTTTTTGACTTAGCCCGCTATTTGGGCTTTCCCATAGAGGGCGAGCTGGAAGCTTCTCTAAAGTAAAAACTCCCCCGCCGGCCGGCGGGGGAGTTTACTATGTAGAATTGAAATCAGTCAACGAGGCGGCGGCCGCCAACAAAGCCGGTGGTGTAGTAAGCGTCGCTCAGCTTGCTGATAATAACGCCAACCTTGGGGGTGGAGGCGTGGACAAACTGGTTGCTGCCGATGTACAGGCCCACATGGGTGGCGGCCTCTTTGGTATTCCCTTTCTTGAAGATCACCAGATCGCCTGGCTGAAGCTCACTCATCGCGACAGCTCTGCCGTTCTTCAGCTGGCCGGAACAGGTACGGTTCAGGCTGTAGCCAAACTGCTTATACACATAAGTGGTCAGGCCGGAGCAGTCAAAGCCCTTGGGGGAAGTTCCGCCATGGACATAGCGGCAGCCCACAAACTGGAGGGCGTAATTGGCGATTTCCTGTCCCTTGAGGGTGGAGGCATTCACCTGAGCGGCGTCTACCTCTTTTACATAGTCCGCGCTGACATAGCCGGCCTCAATCTTATACCAGCCGTCCTCCAGACCCTGGAACTCCACAACCCGGCCGGTCGCCAGGCTCCCCGCCCGGTCGTAATCAGTACCGGGGCCGGAGCGGATGTTCAGGGGTCCGTCCACCACCTGGATATAGGTTCTGACCTCCGCCGCAGCGGGAGCGGCCTCAGCGGGGGGCTCTGTTTCCTCGGGGGTCCGCGCCATGGGCACCCCTTCCTCTAAGGTGAGGTATTTGGCGGAAACATAGCCCTCGACTCCCTCGTAGGCGACCTGACACCACCCGTTTTCCAGCTCCTTCTGCACCTCTACCTTGACCCCGTTGGCCAGGTTTTTCAAGATCTCGCTGTCGGTGCTGGCCTCGGCCCTCAGCCGGAGAACCTCGTTGCCGGTATTCACAGTGCCGGTGACGGCAAAGGCGGGGGTAATCAGAGCGCTGACCAGCAAAAGGGCGGCGGTCAGACGGGCGGCGGTACGATTCAAGTGCATAATTGGCGTCCTCCTTCGTTTCTCTCTAAAGCAGACGGTTTATCGGTCGTTTAAATTAGATTGTCGTCGCTTACTTTCCGGACAGAGCCCGGTCCAGCCAGACAGCGGCCACATCCATGGCCGCATACAGGCTATCCTTCTCGCTCTTCTTAACCACACGGTCCCGGCTCTTCAAATCAGGATCGGTGAGCTGGAGCTGGACGGATACCTTGTTCGCGATGGACAGACCGTTCTGCTCCTTGGCGGACAGAACCTGAAGCATAATGATATACTTCTCAGCCATCGTTCCGTAGTAAATCAAATTGTCTTTCCGGCGCAGGGGATGACCCTTATAGGAAAGAGGCAAATTTTCGTTGGCCATGAGGCGCCTCCCTTTCAAATTAAAATTCTTTTCAGGTTGTAACCGAATTGTAACATATTTGTTACTCTCTTGTCAATTCTTTTCCGCAAATTTCTCCAGGAATTTTTTCACCCGGAAATTAGACAGCTGGAAATGCCGGTATAAAGCCGGTGGGCTTACAAAATTTCAGAAAAATAATGGGATAGGCCTTGACAGCCTACCCCATTTATGGTAGAATAAAATGATTTTATGTCCCTTCGCAAGATTGGACACCACTCCATATTCACGGTTTCAGTTTAGCACACCCCGGCGCAAAAGGCAAGAGCGGCCCTCAGAAAATAACCCACGCGTTCGGGCGTTCCGCCTCCCGCTTTTCCACTGAAATTGTGCATACTGACGGTGCCTTCCCCCTGTTTCCCAGCAATCCGGCAAAAAAAATTGCAGACCGACTATCAATTCAGAAGAAAGCGAGTTGATTTTTCAGCATGGTCGTAAAGGACGTAATGTACGGCAAGACTCCCCGCAAAAGCTTCGCCCGCTACCAGGAGATCCTGGAGATGCCCAACCTGCTGGAGGTACAAAAGACCTCCTATCAGTGGTTTCTGGACGTTGGCCTGAAAGAGGTATTCCAGGACGTGGGCTCCATCGTGGACTACGGCGGCAACCTGGAGCTGTCCTTTGTGGACTTTTCCATGGACGAACAGCCCAAGTACGACGTGGAGGAGTGCAAGGCCAGAGACGCCACCTACGCCGCGCCTATCAAGGTAAAGGTCCAGCTGCGCAACACCCAGAACCAGCAGATCAATGAGCAGGAGATTTTTATGGGGGACTTCCCCATCATGACCAACTCGGGCACCTTTGTCATCAACGGGGCCGAGCGGGTCATCGTCTCCCAGATTGTCCGCTCCCCCGGCATGTACTACACCCGCGAGGTGGACAAGGCGGACAACAAGACCTACACCACCACCGTCATCCCTGGCCGGGGCGCCTGGCTGGAGTATGAGACCGACCTGAGCGATGTGTTCTATGTCCGCATCGACAAGAACCGCAAGCTGCCGGTCACCTGTCTGATCCGGGCAATGGGCCCCCGCACCGACGCAGAGATTTTGGAGATGTTCGGCCAGGACGAGCGCATTTTGGCCACCCTGGACAAGGACACCTGCAAGACCTA
>JAAWEX010000093.1 GCA_022794495.1 Lawsonibacter sp.
TTGTGGCCCTGGCGGCGGTGGCGGTGTCCTGCTACGGCATCTTGCAGTATATCTTCCGCTGGGGGTATCAGTCAGAGGCCTGGGTGGACAGCGATATGTTCTCCACCATCCGCTTCCGGGTGACCGCTACCCTGGAGAATCCCAACATGCTGGGGCAGTATCTGCTGCTGGCCATCCCCCTGGGAGGGGCCAAGCTGCTCACCGCCAGGGACTGGAAGAGCCGGGCGTTCTGGTTTGGCTGCTGCGGGGCCATGTGCCTGTGCATGGTCCTCACCTTTGCCCGGGGGGCCTGGCTGGGGCTCCTCTTCGCCGGGGCGGCCTTCTTTGTCCTGCTCAATCCCAGACTCATCCTGCTGGCCCCCGTGGCCCTGGCGGCGCTGTATTTTGTCCTGCCCCAGTCGGTGATCGACCGGTTTACCAGCATCGGAAATCTGGCCGACGCCTCCACCTCTTACCGGGTGTATATCTGGATCGGCACCCTGGCCATGCTGAAGGACTACTGGCTGTGCGGCATCGGGCCGGGGACCGAGGCCTTTAATATGGTCTACCCCGCCTACTGCTACAACAGCATCACCGCCCCCCACTCCCACAACCTGTTTTTGCAGATCGTCAGCGACGCCGGCGTGGCCGCCCTGGGCGTGTTTGTCATTTTGCTGTTCGTCTACTTTCGGATGATGTGCGCCGCCCTCCACCGGGAGAAGGACTGGACAAGCCGCCTGCTTCAGATCGCCTTTACCGCGGGGGTGTGCGGCTTTATGGTGCAGGCGATGACCGACTTTTCCTTTTATAACTACCGGGTCCTCTTCGCCTTCTGGACCTATCTGGCCATGGGGGCGCTGTGCGCCCGGCGGAGTGAGCTGCCCGAGAGGAGGGCGGAGCCGTGATCCGCGTGATGAATGTGATCAGCGACACCAATATCGGAGGCGCGGGCCGGGTGCTGCTCAACTACCTGCGCTATGCTGGCCGGGAGCGGTTCGAGACCCTGGTGGCCCTGCCCAGAGGGAGCCTGCTGAAGGCCCCCCTGGAGGAGGCGGGGGGCCGGGTGCTGGAGGTGGACGGCATCGCTGACCGCTCCTTTGACAGAGGGGACGTGAAGGCGCTGCGGGCCCTCATCGCCCGGGAGCGGCCCGACCTGGTCCACACCCACGGCTGCTTCTCCGGACGGGTGGCCGCCCGGAGAGAGGGGGTTCCGGTGATCTACAGCCGGCACTCCGCCTTTCCCGTTCCCGCCAGGCTGCGCTATCCCCCGGGGCGGTGGGTAAACAAGCTGGTCAACGAGCACTACGCCGACCGGATTATCGCCGTCAGCCCTGCGGCGGCCAAGAACCTCACCGACGGGGGCATCTCCCCCAAAAGGATTGCCGTGATGATGAACGGGGTGGCTCCGGTGGTCCGGAGGCCCCAGGCGGAGGCTGAGGCCCTGCGGCGGCAGTGGGACGCCGCCCCGGAGGACTTCGTGCTGGGCATCCTGGCCCGGCTGGAGGACTACAAGGGACATATGGATATCCTGCAGGCCCTGGCCATTCTGCGGGACGAGGGCCGGCCCGTAAAGCTGGTCATCGCCGGAGTGGGGCCCTATGAGCAGAAGCTGAGAGAGGAGACCGCCCGGCTGGGGCTGGAGGCGCAGGTGCGCTTTCTGGGCTTTGTCACCGACGTGGCCCCCCTGCTGTCGGCGCTGGATTTGCAGCTGAACGCCTCCTATGGCACCGAGACCTCCAGCCTATCCATCCTGGAGGGGATGAGCATGGGCCTGCCGGCGGTGGTCAGCGACTACGGCGGCAACCCCTGGCTGATTGACGACGGGGAGGACGGCTTGCTCTTCCCCACCCGGGACGCCGCCGCCCTGGCCAGGGCGGTCGCCCGGCTGATGGACGCCCCTGAGACCCTGGGCCGCATGGGAGAGCGGGCGGAGGAGATTTTCCGCCAGCGGTTTACCGGCGAAATTTTTGCCAAAAATATTGAGAATGTCTATCTGGACACCCTGAAAGGAGCCAAATAATGGAACAGAATACGCCAAAATTCCGCCTGCGCCTGAATCTGTTTGACGCAATCGTAATCCTCGCTGTCCTGGCAGTGGGGGCGCTGCTGCTGTGGGTTCGGCTAAAACCCGCCGTCCCCGTTCAGGCTGAGCCTGGGACCCAGGACACCGTACGCTACACCGTGCGCTTTCAGCGCTGGGTCCCGGGGACCGGCAGCCTGGTGACGCCGGGGGATCAGATCGCCGACAACGTGAAAAATTATGAGATTGGGCGGGTGGTCTCCGCCCAGGTGGTTCCCACCCAGCAGCAGGTGGTGGACCAGGAGAACCGCCGCTGGGTCTGGGCGGAGGTGGAAGGCATGGAGGACGTGCTGGTCACCATTGAGGCCCCCTGCTCCGTCAGCGAGGAGTCCATTACCGTGGGCGGCGGCTATGAGCTGCGGGTGGGCGTGATGGCCTATCTGAGAGGCAATGGCTATATGGGCAGCGGGCCCATTGTGGCCATTGAACAGGGGGTGCAGGGATGAAGATGATAGATCGGAACGGCCGGATCTTTGGAAAGATCAGCGTCATCGACCTTGTGGTGGCGGCGGTGGTGGTGGTTTTGGCCGCCGCGCTGTATTTTAAGAGCAATCAGGTCCACACGGGCGGCACCGTGGTAGAGCAGACGATTACGTTTCAGGTGCGGGTCCGGGGGCTGGACCGCTATATTGCCGACGCCGTTTTGGTGGGGGACGGCCTCTATGACCAGAACTACCCCAGCGGGGGCCGGGCCATCGGCTATATCACCGAGGTGGAGGTGGAGCGGGACCCGGGCACCAAGCTGGCCGAGAGCCTGGGCGACGGCACCGCAGCCCTGGTGGAGGCGGAGGACACCGTGGACCTGCTGATTACCCTGGAGGGGAAGGGACTGGTGGAGAACGGCCGGTACAGCATCAACCGAATCTATGGCCTGGGCGTGAATTCCGGCCGGACCTATTACACAAAGCGGGCCCAGTTTGTCGGCTCGGTGGCGAATATTTTCTGAGGAGGCGGCCATGAAAATTCTGATGGCCACCATGGGCATGGATATCGGCGGGGCGGAGACCCATATCGTGGAGCTGGCCAAGGAGCTGAAAAAGCAGGGGCACGACGTTGCCATCGTGTCCCACGGGGGGGTCTATGTCCATGAGATCAGCGGCGCGGGCATCCGCCACTACGAGGCCCCCCTCCACCGCCGGAGCGGGAGGGATATGTGGCGGGCCCTGGGAGTGCTGCGCCGGGTCATCAGCCAGGAGCGGCCCGACGTGGTCCACGCCCACGCCCGCATCCCCGCCTTTCTGTGCGGAATCCTGAAACGGCGGATGGGGTTTGCCTTTGTCACCTCCTGCCATGGGGTGTATCAGGTGAGCGGGGCGCTGAAGCTGCTGTCTAACTGGGGGGAGCGGACTCTGGCGGTGTCGGAGGATATCCGGGACTACCTTGTGGAGCAGTACGGCGTCCCCCAGGAGCGGATTACCCTGACCATCAACGGCATCGACACGGAGAAGTTTGCCCCGGAGGTCTCCGGGGCGGAGATACGGGCTGAGCTGGGCCTGGGAGCGGGGCCGGTGGTGGGCCACGTCAGCCGCCTGGACCGGGAGCCGGCCTATACCGCCGGACAGCTGATCGCCCTGGCCCCCCAGCTGGCGGAGCGGGCGCCTGGGGCGTGCATCCTCATCACCGGAGGCGGGGATGCCTTTGAGGAGCTGGCCGCCCAGGCGGAGAGGGTCAACCGGGAGATAGGGCGGGACTGCGTCCGCCTGACCGGACCCCGCACCGACATCAATCGGATTGTGGCCGCCTGCGACCTGTTTGTGGGGGTGTCCAGAGCGGCGCTGGAGGCCATGGCCGCCGGCAGGCCGGCGGTGCTCTCCGGCGCCCAGGGACACGCCGGGCTGTTTACCCCGGACCTGCTGGAAAAGGCGGTGGACACCAATTTCTGCTGCCGCACCGACCCGACGTCTACCCCGGAGCAGCTGCTGGAGGAGATTCTCTCCGCCCTGGCCCTGCCCCCGGAGCGGAGGGGGGAGCTGGGGGCCTTCGGCCGGCAGGTGGTGCAGGAGCGCTACTCCGTCAGCCGTATGGCGGCGGACTGCCTGTCTGTTTATGACAGGGTGCGGCGCAGGAAATACCGAGTGGTGATGAGCGGCTACTACGGCTTTGGCAACGCCGGGGACGACGCGATTCTGGAGTCGATCGATCAGGCCATTCGAGCAGCCAGCGACGAGGTGTCGGTTACCGTGCTGTCCAACGATCCGGGGCTGACCCGGCGGCAGTACGGCCTGGACGCCATCCCCCGGTTCCGGGTGCTGCGGGTGTTCCGGGCCCTGCGGGAGGGGGATGTGCTGCTGTCCGGAGGAGGGAGCCTGCTTCAGGACACCACCTCCACCCGGTCGCTGCTGTATTATCTGTCGGTGATCCGGTGCGCCCGGTGGCTGGGCAAGCCGGTGATGCTCTACGCCAACGGCATCGGCCCGGTGCGCAAGCGGGCCAACCGCCGCAGGGTGCGGCGGGTGGTGGACGGGGCCGCCCTGGTCACCCTCCGGGACCATGCCTCCGCCCAGGAGCTGAGAGAGATGGGGGTGAAGCACCCGGCCCTGGTGACGGCAGACCCGGTGTTCCGCCTGGAGCCCGCCGGGCCGGAGCGGTCGGCGCAGCTGCTGTCCGCCGCCGGCCTGGAGTCGGGGAGGCCCTTTGTGGCGGTGTCGGTTCGGGACTGGAAGAGCGTGGGGGACTTTTATGCCCAGCTGGCCCAGCTGTGCGACCACCTGCGCCGGAGCTATGGACTGGAGGTGCTGTTCCTGCTGATGCAGCCTAAGTGGGACCGGGGGGCCACGGAGCAGGTAAGGGCGCGCATGACCCAGCCGTCCTATGTGCTGGACGTCCCCACCACCCCCAGGGAGCTGATGGGCGTGCTGGGGATGGCCCGGCTGTGCCTGGCCATGCGGCTGCATACCTTGATTTTTGCCGCGCGGATGGCGGTGCCCGCTATGGGGCTGGTCTACGATCCCAAGGTGGCCAGCTATCTGGAGGAGCTGGACCTGCCCGCCGCCGGGGATGTGGAGGCCTTCGACGGTCGTGAGGCGAGGCGCCGGGCCGATGTGCTTATGGCTGATTATGACAGTGTGCTCTCCCGGCTGCGGGAGAAGTCCGCCCAGCTGGCCAGGGCCGCCGGGGAGAACGAGCGGCTGCTGCTGGAGCTGCTGGAGAAAACAAAAGCGTAGGGGCGGAGCCCCTGCCCTACATTCGGAGGTGCGCATGAAAAAACCGATTCGGGCCGTGATTCTGGCCCTCCTCCTGGTCCTGCCCTCCTGCGCTCCGGCCCGGGAGGAGGCCCGGTTTACCGTGGTGTGCACCACCTACCCCATCTACCTGCTCGCCTCCACCCTGTCGGAGGGGGTAGAGGGGGTGGAGGTGGAGCGGCTGGACACCGGGAGCACCAGCTGCCTCCACGATTACACCCTGTCTATGGCGGATATGAAGAAAATCGAGCGGGCGGACGTCATCGCCATCAACGGCGCGGGACTGGAGGAGTTTCTGGAGGATGCCCTAGCGGCTTCTGATGCCAAGGTCATCGACTGTTCCCAGGGGGTGGTGCTGCTGGAGAGCCTGTCTCACCACCACGACGAGGACGAGGAGGATGAGCATGGCCACGACCACGGCCACTGGGACCCCCACTACTGGATGGACCCGAGCCGGGCTGCCGTCATGCTGGAAAACCTGGCAGAGGGGCTGAGCCTTTGGGATGGCGGCTGCGCCAGGGCCTACCAGGCCAATCTGGAGCGGGCCATGCCGGAAATCGAGGCTCTGCTCCCCCTTGTAGCGGGGAATCTGTACCTCTACCCGGACGGGGCCGTGATGAGCTGGGTCAGCCCCCACAGGCTGATCACCTTCCACGACGGCTTTCAGTACTTTGCGGAGGTCTACGGCTTTGAACTGCTGGCCGCCATCGAGGAGGAGGCGGGCAGCGAGGCCAGCGCCCACGAGATTGTGGAGATTACAAGATTAGTCAATAGATACGATATACCAGTTATTTTTACGGAAGTGAACGGTTCCGCCGCCACCGCCACCGCCATTTGCCGGGAGACAGGCTGCCAAGTGCGCGCCCTGAACATGATCATGGACGGCGAGGAAACGGGCGTGGAGGGCTATGTGAGGGCCATGGAAGAAAATCTGCGGACCATATGGGAGGCGTTTCAGTGAGAAAGATCAAGCACGGCAAGCTGTCCGCCGGCTGTGCCGACAGCTGCTGCCTGAAATTGGAGGGGCTGTCCGTCCGGCTGGAGGGAGACTCCATTCTGGAGGACGTGTCCTTCCACCTCCACTGCGGGGAGATCGCGGCTCTCATCGGTCCCAACGGGGCGGGAAAATCCACCCTCTTCCGCAGTATTCTGGGCCAGATGAGCTATAAGGGGAAGATTACCTTCTCCCCCGCCGGGGGGCCGGCCATCCGGCTGGCCGACGGCGAAAGCACCGGCGGGACAAGGCCCCTGGTGGGCTACGTCCCCCAGGCCCCCAGCTTTGACCGGGGGGACCCGGTGTCCGTTCTGGACTTCTTCACCGCCGCCACCGCCCGGTGGCCGGTGTGGCTGCCCATCCCGGCCATGTATCGGGCGCGGGCGGAGGCCTGCCTGGCCCGGGTCCACGGCGAGGAGCTGCTGGACCGGCCCATGGGAGGGCTGTCGGGAGGGCAGCTCCAGCGGGTGCTGCTGGCCCTGGCCCTGGAGCCGGTGCCCCACATCCTCATCCTGGACGAGCCGCTGTCCGGGGTGGATATCGAGGGGGAGCACCAGCTGTTGGAGATGCTGGACGAGCTGCGTACCCAGTATGACCTTTCGATTTTCCTGTCCACCCACGATTTCGCCACCCTGGGGCAGTTTGCCGACAAGGTGATTTTGCTGAATCGCCGGGTACTCAAGTCCGGACCGCCGGAGGAGGTGCTGTCCTCGCCGGAGTTTTACGAGACCTTCCATCTGCGGATGGGAAAGGGGGAAGTACAGTGAGCCTTTGGTATGCCTTGGTGGATCTGCTCCCCTTTGAGTGGGCGCAGCCGGGCATGATGTTTTTTATGAAAAATGCCCTGCTGGCAGTGCTGGTGATTACCCCCCTCTTTGGCATTCTGTCTACCATGGTGGTCCACAGCCGGATGTCCTTTTTCTCCGACGCCCTGGGGCACTCCGCCTTTACCGGAATGGCCATCGGGGCCCTGTGGGGCTTTCATGAGCCCACCTGGGCCGCCGTGCTCTTTGCGATGCTGTTCGCCCTGCTCTTTAACCTGGTGAAGCGGCGCTCCGCTCTGGCCAGCGACACGGTGATTGGGGTGTTTTCCTCCACCGCCGTGGCCCTGGGCATCTTCTTGTCCACCCTGGGAGGGCGGTCCTTTACCCGGTTTAATAACCTGCTGATTGGGGATATCCTGTCAGTGGAGCCGGCGAAAATCGGAGTGCTGGCCCTGATTCTGCTGGCGGTGGTCCTGCTGTGGCTGGTCAGCTTTAACCAGCTGATGCTCTCCGCCGTCCACCCCGCCCTGGCCGACAGCCGTGGCGTGCGGGTATTTTGGCAGGAGACGGTGTTCTCAATGGCCATCGCCGTGGTGGTCACCCTGTCTATGACCTGGGTGGGCCTGCTGGTCATCAATTCCCTGCTGGTCCTCCCGGCCGCCGCCGCCCGGAACGTGGCCCGGAATATGCGGCAGTACCACCTGTTCTCTTTGCTGGGGGCGGTTCTGGCCGGCGTTGCCGGGCTGATGACCTC